>JAFNKG010000118.1 GCA_017883965.1 Candidatus Methanophagales archaeon
CCGTTCTTTTTGTAGACAAGTCCCGCTACATTTTCCAGATTCCTCTTGTCGCCTTTTTCAATCTCCCGGAGCAGTTCCAAAAAGGTAATTTCACCTTCTCCTATCACGCCGACATCAAAGGCGTCGGTATATTCAAGAATTTCTTTCGGCAGTGCGGTCACATGCGGACCGCCAATAACCGTAATTGTGTTAGGTAGAGTTCTACGTACATTCTGGGCCGCCTTAATCGCGCTCATTAAGGCTGGGGTCGTTGCCGTAAAGCCAACTACGTCCGGGGATTTAGTTGTAACAGATTTTTAACATTCTTTTTTTGGCCGGTAGCGGGCTCTCCTAGCCCTCTCCTCGCTCTGCATCCCTCTGCGGGCTCGGCCTATCTTGGGCCTTAGCCTCTACCGCTCTATTGAAAAGTCGCCGACAAAATGCGTCCTTCATGACATATACCATCCAAGACGCCGCAACAACTCTTTTCAACGCGGCTGAGATTCCCACATCCGTGCTCGATCCCTGACTCCTTTATGTAGATATGTTGGTCGCCTCCCCTAAAAAATCTGTCCTTTATTACTACACCGAAGAGAACGACCAAATCCCATGGTGGACTCTCCTCCGTTCCCTCCCTTCCCTCGCCTCCTATGCGTCGGCGCTCTGGGACGCCGTGTGGCCGCGAATTGAGACCCATCTGGATCGCCGCCGCACCACTTGCATCGTGGTCGATGATTTTGTGGCTCGCCGCTACGGGCACACCGCCTATCTGACCGATTATTTCTATTCCAACGCCCACAACGGCGTTGTTTTGGGCAACGCCCTGGTTGATACCGCCATCCGCCATGGGGAGTTGAGTTGCCCTGTCGCCTTCGAATTACATCGGCGATGAGGCTCCCTCACCCGGTGGGAGCGCGGACTGGCTCAGGTGCACCGCGTGCACGCTCGGCTCCGCGCCGCCGGGGTGCAGCCGGAACGACTTTGGACGCTGGGAGACTGTACGTATGGGACCGCGGCTATGGCGGCCGAGTTGCGGCCGAAAGAAGGCTGCTACCTCTTAAGTCTCCCCAAATCGCGGGTGGTGGAGGTATTTGGGCGATCCCGAAGGATCGAGCAATACTTCGCCTCCTTGCCCGAACGGCAGCTTACGGTGGCGGGCCAGCTCTATCGGTACAAAATCTCGACGGCGAACCTCAAAGGCTGGGGATGCCAGCGGTTATTGGCGGTCCGCCACTCGGGGGAGAAGTGGCGCTATTTTGCGAGTAATAGGAGGAGGGCCACGGCCAAGACCTTATTAATACGGGTGAGAGAGCGGTGGACGGTAGAAGACAGCCACCGGAACCTGAAACAGCATCATGGGGGCGAGCATTTCCATGTGTGGAGGAAAGCGGCGGTCTTAGGGCATTTCCAATTGGGGTACTGGAGTGGAGCGGTGGCGAGCCTAGAGCGGGCCCGGCGCCGGCAGCATGGGGAGGAGTGTACCTGGGAGCAGTTGCACCGGGAGGCGATCAGATGGAGCCGGGCGCATGGGCAAGGGGCGGCTTACACGGGGGCTGGGGGGTGATTGGGGAGTGTGTTAAAGATCTGGTAAGTGCCGCCTCCAGTTCGGCATGAGTCATGCTAAGAGAACAATCGATAATTTCGACATCGTAATTGTTTTGTTCTACGACAGCAGCAATGTATGCAAGTCCTAAAGGAGGAATAATATTCATTACGCCTTTCATACTAGCTGTTTCGCCAACCAATTCTTCCAAACCGTATGGGGGGGATACCAATATAATTTTCATTATTAGTTACTCCTTTTTATCGGAAGATATCCTTGATTCGGATAACAACTTTCAATGGCTGTGTCAAGAGAGGATTTATGACTTGCACAACAACCGTCTTCGGAAAGCGTTATCTGCTTTTTAGATATATAATCAATCAATTTGATCAACCACACACTTATAATTTCACGACATTAGATACCAAGAGACAATTAAAGGACTTTCTATAAGAGACAGAAAGGGAAATAACTCCCATTACTTGTGGTGT
>JAFNKG010000042.1 GCA_017883965.1 Candidatus Methanophagales archaeon
TGGTAGAACGGGTGTTCGGGCACGTTAAGCAAAATATCGGGTTAAGGGAGTTTTTAACCAGAGGTTTGAGGGGCGTAAGGGCAGAATTCAGTCTGGCATGCATAGCGCATAATTTTAAGAGAATCTTGAAGACAAAAAGTCAAATTGAAGGTATTGGAGTGAATTCTACCGAAGATGGACATTTTGATTCCACTTTTCTCAAAAGTTTGTGTGGAAGGATTAATGCTTTTAGTTCTATGATTGGAAGTTTAGGGCATAAAGCAATTAAGGGTATTTTAAAGTCAATTGTGGGACAGCTTCTTTATTCGGGGGTGTATAACTATAAGATATGGCTGCGCTAACGCATAGCCTCCATAAATCTTCTCTTTATCTGCTCTGCTCCCAATTTTATATTTTCTACTGTGGGGCTCTGCCCCACGACCCCGAAAGCCCTGTAAGGGCTTAAGGCATTACCGGGTTTTACCATGACGTGTAGAAACCGCGGACCTGCATCCTCGTATAACCGCTCTAATGCGGACCGCAGCTCTTCTTCCGTATGAACCTTCATCGTATTCTCCACGCTGGCACTTATCGCCATCAGTTCCATATCCGCATAAGGTGCAGGTTGGTCGCCGGTGCTTCCCCACGTGCCGTTATCGAGACAAACAATAGAAAGATTTCTTGGCTTCTTCTCCGCAGCTATCGGCAAAATGTTGCTCATCAGCAGACTTCCATCGCCATCGAGCACCATCGTTTCTCTTTTTGTCTTCAATGCGACGCCCAATCCTATGGAAGATGCTTGACCCAGGCTACCGAGCATGTAAAAATTCAAATTACGGTCTTTAGCGGCATAAAGTTCCTTGCTCGGCACGCCTATGTTTGAGATAACGGCTTCTTCGTCTAAATATTCTGCTATTATCCTTATTGCATCGTATCTTCTCATTTCTGGCTCCTTAATCTCTCTTTCATACTTCAACGTCCATTTTCGAGTTTTGTGAAGGACTGTGTTTCCTTTAATTACATCGTCGCTTTCCCACGTTCTCGGCGAGATGAGTGCAATATGCGGTCTTTCATTGGTGAATGAGTCCTGAACGACTTCTTCTACCAACCTTATCTGTAAGGAGTCCTCTATTATCGTGTATTTCAGTCCCAGAGCATCTAAAACATTGGGCAATGCTTTCCCAAGCGGAACCTGCGCCTCTATGTTCTCCTTGTAAACACCACGCCAGCTCGCTATTACAGGCAAAGGCAGTTTATAAGTGACAGAGAGCGACATAATAGCGTTTATAGAATTTCCTAAACCTGTGCTCTGGATAATCATCACGGGCTTACCACCTGCGAGGTAAACGCCTGCGGAGAGACCCACGCCATTTTCCTCCCTGTTCAAACCCACATGACAGAATGCTCGCTCTCTCGCAACAAAACGCAACAATGCACTTATTTTCTCACATGGTAGCGTGGACACAACGTCTATTTTGTTCCTCTTTAATATTTCTATTACTTCTCGCTCGGTTTCATACATCGGTACTGTTTACCTTAGTCCCTGAGGTAATGAATATTATTCTATTTTCCTTTATGACTTCACGTCAACGGAAACGTTTTTTTGATGACATCTTCCTGAGTACGATAAGAAAAATCAAGGCAATAACAATAGGAATCACAACTAACTCTGGATTTACCGGCATCTCCACACCAATTATTTTCGGCAAATATTTTGCTATTGTTCGTGTATTTAGCACTATAAGTATCGTCCCTACCGCTATACCCAAGGTGATAGGTGATATTCTCTTACAGGTATACGCAGCTATGGGCGCAGCAATAACACCTCCTATTATTAACGGAACGGTGATATACCAGAGAAAACGCTCAAAGCCAAGGGTAAATCCGAACGAAAGGACAATCGCAACTGTTGTGAGAAACTCTGCCATATTCACCGAGCCTATGACGTATCTGGGCTCTGTTTTGTTCGCATGAACTAGAGTAGAGGTACAAATTGGACCCCAACCTCCACCACCAATTGCGTCAAATGTTCCCCCCACAAAACCTAAGGGCAGAAGAAACTTTTTCGAGAATTCACCTTTGATTAGAACCATCTTCCTCGTCGAGAGAAACTTTATAAATATTCTAACGCCAAGCAGCAAAAGTATAATTCCTACGAAAGGTCTTATAAGTTCGCCAGGCAGAGATACCAGGAAGTAAGCCCCAATAATGCCTCCAACTACGCCTGTGCATGCTAACGGTACGGCTATTTTTTTCTCCACATTTCCAAATCTTAGATGCGAAAGCCCTGATGCTAAACTGGTAAATATCTCTGCGGTGTGTACGGATGCAGAAACTATAGCAGGTAACAAACCTGCAGCTATCAGGAAAGAGGATGATGACACTCCATAACCCATCCCAAGAGCACCATCTATATACTGGGCGAAGAAGCCCAATGTCAGGATAAGTAAGAACTTATACATTGACCACTCTCCGGCTTGCTAATAGTTCCGTGCTTTCAAATTCCTTTACTCCCCTTTCAATTTCATCTAACGGTAATTGAACCGAAGAACAGGGATTTAGCTCCATCCTCTCCTCTATTTCATACATTTTATAATCCTCTCGCAGCCTTTTGTAGCCTCCACCTGTGATATTCAACAAAATCTTCGCATCTTTTTTAACGAAGCCTTCATCAACTGCTTTAATCAAAGATGCACATACTACTGATGCCGCAGGGTCCAAATCTATCCCTTCTTCGCTTTCGAATAACTTTTCCGCTATCCTGCACTCTTCGTTGGTTATCCCGTATATCCTTCCGTTTGAACTCCCAAGCATGTCATATACGCCTCCTTTGACGGAATAAGGCGGATTCCTTGTGGAAAGCACGTCTGCATACATCTTCTTTATCGCCTCCTCGGCATTTCTCATATCTTTATCTGCGATTATCTCCGCTCTGCCATCTTGCCATGCGCTGAACATGGGCGCAAAAGGAAGATTCTGAGAAATAACAATCTTTGGCATCGCTCGCCCGAATCTACCATCTTCAATTAGCCGGATAAAAGTTTCCCATGCGGCAATCGCACCCGTGCCACTGCCAACTGCTTGAAAATAATAATCAGGCAGAACCTTCATAAAAAATGCCGCTTCAAGCTCCACCACGCCCATTCCATCCCTTCTTGCCACATTTCTTGCGCCTCCTTCTTCTATTAACCCTAACGCTTCTATTTTCACTATTTCCTTGCTTATCGCAATCGCATCTGAATAATCGCCATCCACGGAGATTAAGAAAATGCAGTCGTGGTTTTCCGTAGTTGTCCACATTCGGTGGATACAACTTTTTGGCACAATTGCTACTACGGGCATCCCCGTCATGGAGGCAACTTCAGCGAATGCTCTTGACGTATTCCCGGCAGAAGCCACCACCAAAATCTTCCCGCTTGCCCTCTCTTTTGCTCGCAGAAAAGTAGGTGGCGCTTCTATCTCCTTGAACGTGCAGGTCTTCATGAACACACTTTTCTCCTGCCAGTAACCACTGAAACTGATATACAAATTTTTTAATCCCAATTCCTTTCCAAAATCCTCGCTTTTGTATGTAATCGGACTGGCGTTTATAGACAAAGCCTCTTCTACTGGCAGCCAATCTATATAATTGAACATCCCTTTTCCAGAAATTTTCCTTATCCTCTTTCTTTCATACGCTGTTCTTAACAATGAATCATGACCCTCAGGGCATGTATTCGTATATCTGTCCGGAATTGTTTTCCCGCATTCCAAACATCTCAAGTGATATTTTTCATTTTGCACTTTGCACTTTGCATTTGCTTTGCATTTGCTTTGCATTATAGCCGACCCGCTGGCTCTGAAAGCGTGAAATCACCATCTAAAATCTTTATCTTCAGCATTTCCGCCAGCTTTACCGCCCTTTTTCTGTCCGACTGCCGCAGCGTTACCGGAATTTCTCTTCCTGAAAGGGTAACAACACCGAGATTGCAATAAAAAGCGTCTCCCTGACAGAGACGGACACAAGCGCCGCAGTTGCAGCATAAATCTTCGTTCACTTCTTTAGCCAGAACGTCGAATGCGTCCGCAGGGCAAATACTTGCAACCTGACACTCTTCGCATTCGCTGCATTTCTGCTCGTCAAACCTCACGGAAAGGTCGCTGTTGCGCCAGACGTCAGCATAAGTTATTTCACCCACGGGCAGCCTGTTATTAACGTCCAGAACTCCCAGCTTTATCTCTTCATCCAGTCTCTTAGCGTTCTCCAATACCCGGTCGTTCAATATAGGAATAGGCACTGCCCACGAATTCCATACCTCAGGTCCGGCAGAAGTGCGAAATCCGCCTAAATACTCTGGTAGCATCCCGTGCATGTCTGCAATACCCATCAAATTCGGCATTTTCGCCGAACTTCTCGTTCCTTCACCGATAACAAAACCCTCTGCTCCATTCATCAAGATTTTCGTGCCTACGCCGATTGTATCCATAAAAGGGTCCTTTTCCAACGGGTTCAACTCTCCACAGCCAGAGAAGGTCAGTTCCTTGAAGGCACCCTCAAACTCGCTCACTGAAAATATCGAAGCTACTCTGTTTTCACGTGGATTTACAAATGCATAGTAGTTCTTAAACGCATTTCTCGTGCCACAGAGCCTCGCAAAAGCGATTTCCTCAAGATTCGTTAGTGTTTCTATCCTTCTACCTTCAACAGTTTCAACCACGACTTCTATCTCTTCATGCGCAACCAGCTCCCTGAAAAGATGCCCACCGCCATATTTTTCGTCCCTACGTGCTGTGCCATACACGATGGCGTCAATAATCCCAAGCCGTTCGTTAGGGCAAGGACCTGCGAATGCCGGCACACCGTTCAAGAACACCTTCGATGCACGTTCAAACTCTTCTCGCTCGGCGACTTTAAAAGAAAGAACTGCAAACGTCCCGCTCTTCAGTCCACAGGTAGCAGAAGTAACGACATCCACATCTTCAAATCCCACATCCTCTCCACTTCGCACACTATTACAAAGTTCGTCAGCAGTCATCACCTCTGCCTCACCTCTTTCTACTTTTTCCTTTATCTCGGCTAACGTCCTTCTTTTCTTCACTTCAGCCTCCTTGTGTGGATACCGCACTCCCCTCCACACTTGCTCGTGCCTTTCCACCGCCCATCCCGCTCCTCTTGCCAATCATATACGGGCGAAGTGCAGGGCTCACAACCGATAGACCTTATCCTCCTCTCGTCAGGGAAAACCCTGTTATACCACGGATGCAATTCTACACCCTTCGCTTCAAGATACCTCCGAACATCCTCTTCAGTCCAGTTTAATATTGGGTTCACCTTCACCAAACCCCTGAACTCTATCTCACGGTAGCCCTTTCTCGTCTGCCCTTCCGTATTCCTCAGACCACAAACCCATGCATCGAGGTTCTTAACAGCTTCTTTCACCGGCTCTACCTTCAATAGTTCACAACATCTGTCAGGGTCAACTTCGTAAATCTTCCCTCCATAAACCATTTCCACCTCCGAACAGTCCTTTTCAAATCTGCCCGCCGGCAACAACCTCACTTCTATTCCATTTTCTTTTAATACCGGCGGGACATCCCTCGCTACCATATACACCGTCACATTGAGATTTAACAGCTTGTCCATCCTCACCAGATATTCAAAAGTCTCCTTCGGCTTGAAAACTGTCATTATCGAAAACACGGGAATCTCAGGATGAACTTCTCTCGCAAGGAGAACCGTTGCCATACTGTCCTTCCCGAAAGAACAAGCAACCGCTATTCTCCGGTAGTTTTTCACCGCTTCTCTTATGATTTCCTTTGAATACTCCTTACTGCCATGAGGATAAGCAGTTTCTATCTTATGTAGCATTTTTTTATACATAAATGTTCTCCATTGTAAGCCACTATTTAAATTTTACTATTTTGTGCAGTAAATTGTCTAATTGTATAATAATAACACAAAAAGATATAAATATGAAAGGTCTTTATACTATATGATATAGATATGAACATCGCTGACGACATGGTGACCGAAATCTTCGGGCATGATAAAGAACTCCCTGCCGTATTAACAAAGACAATCAAACAGAAACTCGGCGTTAGCATAGGGGAATTCAGTGAAAAATCGGGAATTCCCGCGAGCACGCTTTACAAAATCCTTTCCGGCGAGAGAGACCCGAACTTGCGCACCTTCAGAAGGATACTAAACACAATAAGGGAGATAGAGGGTGAATGTGCGAAAAATAAGAAGAAATTCATCGCTGTTATTGGCGTAAGAGGCGTCTTAGACGGGATAGAAAAAAAGACGATAAGCTCTGGAATAGAGACCATTGACATCCATGAATATGCGGTCACTACCATAGAAGAAGCGATGATATCAGCCATCCAGGCGGAAAAAGAAGGTGCAGCCGCACTTGTGTGCGCACCCATTGTCAGTTCCACTGTTGAAAAGGTAGTTAATATACCCGTTGCCACGATAAGACCAAAATCAAGCATAATCAGGGCTATTGAATTGGTGGCGAAGAAAATAAGTTAAAAATAACGTGACATTACTATCTATTCTATTCTATTATTATATAGAACATGGTCTTAGCAGGTAAATTATTCCGAGTTGAAGAGGATATTGACTTGCATACGATAGCCGCCAAGCTGAAAGGGTTTAAATCCGAAGAGAAATCGAAAGATGAGGATATAAGTTTGATTACCGAGATAAAGGACTTGCGCTTAATCGGTGATTCTTTGCATGGAACTTTCATTCAGGACAAACTTCTGGATGTCTATCATCATGGTGAGCGTGTGCATATACCGACCACTTCCGAAGCTCCTTTTTTCTTCGTCGAACAAGTGCAAAAGCAAAAACAAGAGCAGAAAGGTAAGATTGTTCTAACGATTATGGAGAAGAAAGCGCGGGCAAATAATATCGCTAATCAGTTGAGCAAAATACTTTTCATAACAACCGGGAAGATTGTAGAAGTCAGGATTGAGCCAGCACGATTTGAACATTTTCACGAAGATAACTTCGAGGATACAAAAGTAATTTTCTTCGATGATGTAAACCTGCCGAATATCAAAAAACTGTCTTTATATGGCTCTGCTTTGGGAGATACGTCCGCGTATATAGACCACTTGAAGCACGGGAAAATATGGTATATCGTATTGAAGTCTAAACGACACGGCTCGGTGGTAGGCGTAACAAGAAACGGTGTTGTAACAATTTTCAGCAAGGCTACAAAGGACGAGTTCATACAATATGTAAAGGAGGAGATTATTGATTTGATTTAATTAAATGAACACACATAGTGAAATTATCAGGACACTTTTAAGGACGGAAAAGCGGGGATTAGAATCGGAAAGATGAAGCGAATCGAGTTTCATAACAGAGAAGAAGAGATAAAAGAGATACAGGACATATTGAGCGTGGAGCCCATGTTGATTACTTTCGTTTACGGTCCTATAAACAGCGGGAAAACCGAACTGATTGACCATCTTGCGAAACAACTGCCGAAAGATTATGTCGTTTTTTATATCAATTTCCGAGGAAAGTTCATCTCTGATTACAGCGACTTCATCAGGGTTCTGTTCAAGGTGGAGCGAGAGAAGGATTACAAGGAAATTTTAAAAACTATTTCGGAAACACCTGTGGAAGCGCTGAGGTTTAAAGGCATTCCAGTCACTAAAAGTATGATAGATGCGGTTTTCAAAAAATCTTACGAGGATGTATTTGAATTCTTCGAGGGCTACTTTACAAAACTATCAGAAAGCAGGATACCAGTGCTTATCGTTGACGAGCTGCAGGTGATTAAGGACATAAAAATAGATGAGTTGTGGATATATAAACTCTTCAATTTCTTCATAAGGCTGACAAAAGAATTGCGTCTTTGTCATGTATTCGCAATCACTTCCGATTCCCTTTTCATAGAAAAAGTTCACAGCGATGCGATGCTTCACGGAAGATGCAGATACCTGCTCGTTGATGACTTCAATCAGGAAGTAACCATGAATTTTCTGGAAAAGCACGGCTTTGGTAAGGAGGAGAAGGGGATTTCGTGGCACTACTGTGGCGGTAAGCCCTTATGTCTGGTCGAACTCGTAAATAGTCAAAGCAAGGAAGGAAAAGCTGAAGAGATGTTCAAGATAAGAAAGGGACAAATAGAAGAGATAGTGTATTCGTTGAAAGAGAAGAACAAAAAAACGTTTGCCGCAGTTTTGGATGTCCTATCAGAATTTGAAGACAGGGATAAAATCGGATATAAATATTTAAGGGAAGAAACCAGATTTTTGGTGGAGAAAAATATCCTTTTCGCAGACCCCGTGAATAAGGAGTTGAGGGCACAGTCTATGCTGGATTTGCTTGCTATAAGGGATGTGATTTCCAGGCAGAAAAGTCGCTTATTCCTTTTGAAAATAAGGAGAGGAATTCGCAGTGGACATGTTCGGTGAGCGAGAGAGTTATGAGAAGATGAAGTAATATCTTTTTGGGTCAACAGGAATGGAGTTAAAAGAAAGTCCTGAATTTGAAAAAAGAATAGGAATATGGTTTTATGCTACGAAAACGGAAGGAATAGGGGGTGTTATAAAAACAAAACCCACTGATTTCTTTGTTCGTGAAATCACTAATAGAGAGGAAAGCGAAGAAGGAAAATACCTGATTGCCGAATTGAAGAAGGAGAACTGGGATACCCACAGCGTGATAAGAGAAATTTCTCGCAGGCTACGAGTTAGCAGGAATAGGATAGGATTCGCAGGCACGAAAGACAAATTCGCCGTAACAACGCAGAAGATAAGTATATGGGATACCGATGAAAACGAGCTGGAACGAGTAAAAATCGCTGATGTCTCGTTAAAGATAATCGGTAGGTCGAATAAAGCCGTTTCCTTAGGCGACCTTTATGGAAACGAGTTTGAGATTGTTATTCGTGGTATAGAAGGTGGAAAAGAAGCGATAAAAGAAAAAATCGATGCGATAACAACCGAAATAGAAAATGCCGGTGGGATACCTAATTTCTTCGGTAGTCAGCGGTTTGGCATTAGCCGCCCGATAACGCATGTAGTAGGAAAACACCTGATACAAGGTGAACTAAAAGAAGCGGTTATGTCTTACCTTTCCGATATTTTTCCTGCGGAAAGCGAAGAGGCGAAACAAGCGAGGATGTTATGCAAAGCGGGTAAACTGAAAGAAAGCCTGAAAATAATGCCTTTGCGATACGAAAGAGCAATGTTGAACGAGCTTGTAAAAAGTGGTAATGAAGCAAATTTCCTTTCTGCTTTTTCCGTCCTTCCAAAGAACTTACAAAAACTTTTCGTTCATGCGTATCAAGCTTATCTCTTCAACCTCGTTTTATGCCATCGTATGAATCGAAACTTGCCATTTAATGAAGCGTTGGCAGGCGATGTGGTCTGTTATCACAATGAATTTGGACTCGCAGACCCTGACAGGGTGGAGAGGGTCACAGAGGATAAAATAGACGGGATAAACAGGTTGATAAAAAGGGGGAGAGCTTTTGTCACCGCGCCTGTCTTTGGATATGAAACTGAACTTGCAGATGGTGTGGAAGGCGAGATAGAGCGGAAGGTTCTGGAAGATGAAGCCATCGAATTAACCAATTTTTATATCGAAAAGATTCCAGAAATAAGTTCTAAGGGGACAAGAAGACCGGTGTTGGTGCCGGTGAAGGTTAGTAAAGAAGAAATCAGCGAAGATGAGCTTAATCCCGGACTATTCAAAGTAACGTTACATTTCTTCCTGCCAAAAGGCTCTTATGCTACGGTTCTGTTGAGAGAATATATGAAAACCTTCACTCTTACAGGCATTACAAGAAAGCCCTTTTGAGGTGAGCTAAGATTTATTTAATAAATGAGTGTAAATGATAAAAAAGAAAGGGGTGATAACACTTGAGAAGGCAACTTAAAAATAGATTAACCATTTTGGGACTTATAATGGTGTTTGGTGGTATTCCTCTACTATGGAACATTGACTTTAGCCTTATAACTCTTAGCCCACAAATCTTTTTTAATTCTGTCTTGATAGGTACGATTATGGCATCCATAGGATTCGTTATAATAGTTTTATTTCACAGTTTGACTTTAGGTGCTGGGACGTTATTTCTCGCTTTTGGCATCAATAGGGTTGTAGCAGGGGCATTTTGTCTC
This sequence comes from Candidatus Methanophagales archaeon, assembly GCA_017883965.1. GTDB lineage: Archaea > Halobacteriota > Syntropharchaeia > Alkanophagales > Methanospirareceae > JAFNKG01. The sequence continues at coordinate 10,108 of JAFNKG010000042.1, forward strand.
CCTTCGCCTTTGCATTTTGATCCCTACCTATCCCATTACGCATCCCATTATGTAGGAGTAGGTTACATATTTATTATTATTGGGATCCCGCTAATTTTAGCAGCATTATTCAATAGCAGTAAAAGATAAATCAAAAAATGTGGAGTGTTAATAATGGAGCAAGAAGTAAAGCCAATGTGGCTCAAGGTGTTTGTTAGTTCTACAAAAGAAGATTTGAAGGAAGAAAGGAAAGCTGCAAGAGATGCAATTTTGAACTTGCTTACAATTCATGATTTACCTTTTAAACCAGTAATGTTTGAATACGAATTTGGTAGTCATCCTTCTAGTCCCAAACAAACATCGCTTGAATATGTACGAGATTCTGATATTTACATAGGAATTTTTGGTGAGAGGTATGGCTCTTTTTTACCTAAGAATGGACTCTCGATCACTGAAAGAGAGTATATGGAAGCTAAGAAATTTGGAAAGTACAAATTGATCTATGTCAAGGAAGTTGAAGAGAACAAACGTGAGGAAAAGTTAAATGATTTTTTGAAAAAGATTGAGGATATTGAAGAGGGACATACCACCGGCAAATTTGAGAATTCATATGAACTGAAAGAAAAGATTAAGGATGATTTGCTCAGCTATCATAGGAGATTTGGAACGAAAAAAGTAGTTACTGTGAGTATTAAATCAACTCCTCCGGGTGCTATTGTTTTTATCGATGGAAAATATGTAGGAGAGACCGATTGAGTTATACATCTTAGTACCTTGTAGTGTGTCAAAATTGAGATTATATATGATTGATTCACAAATCCAAAAGCGATTAGCTAAGAAGAACTATATAAGAAGATTAGAGTCTCCTAAATATTTATTAACTATGATATTTGCAGAAACAAACCGAGTTATAAAAAGTATCCCTTTTTGGAGTTTGGGGCATAATTTATAAACACCGCTTCGCCCCCTTCAATTCTTTCTTACTCAAGAGCACGTTCTCGCCAGTGTCCATATCCCTGCCTTCTATCCCTTTTCCTTCTATCACCTTCTCCACGGAAATCACTTTGTCATCTATTTCCACGACTTCGCCTTCCTTAAACCCCGGAAGCCTAACCGAAAACGACACCCTGTATATATTCCTGCCGTCTTTCCGTCCATACAATTTCCGGCTTTCCGAAAACGCCCCACCGAATTTCTTCACTATCGCTCTCGAAATCCTGCGACCACATTCCATACTGCTGACATATATATCCAGTCCTTCTTTCAAGATCATCTCTTTCGATACAAAATCCGATTCCCCTAACGACGAATACGCAATTTTTTCCGCCATAACAAGTTCGTCATCCGTTGGAATTCTACCATCAGCCCTTATTTGCACTATACCCGCGTAATATCCGCCCGCTATCCTGCTGCACCGTTCACATGTCCCTCGTTTCAGAATAACCTCTACCTCACCTCTTTCTTCTATCTCTACTCCTTTTACTTCTGCTTTTGCAACCAGAAACACGCTTGCTCTACGCTCACCTTCTTTCCTTAACCCTTCTATCTCGACTTTACAGCCGTATCCATACTTCTTTCTTATTTCTTTCTTCACGGAATCCTCAACCGCTTCCTCTATGCTCGTTCTCTCATTACCCTTAAAATAGCCTCCACAATTCTTGCATACGCTCAGACTTAGCTCTAAATTATCCGCTTCGATTAACAATATTCCTTGCTTGAAACAGTCTTTACATAAAGAATCGAAAAGTTCGTCTGTTTTTTTACCACATCGCGGGCAGAATTTAGCCCATTTCTCTCTCATATTTAGAATTTAAAAGATAATTTTATTTTGTATTTCTTTATTTAAAGCTTTTTGCAACAGCTTGTCGTCAGTGGTGAGGAAAATGTCTACGTTCTCCCTCTCGGCGCATGCTTAGACTTTCATTGACGATTTATCAGCCTTCTCCCTCCTCCCTCTCATACCGCTCTGTTATAAAAGCCCTTTTCGCTTTATACTTCACTTTCTCTTCATCGTACCCATACTTATCCACGAGCTTCTCCAATAATCGCTTTTTACTGCCACCTTTCAGTTGTAACTCCTCCATTACCGCATTAACTATTCTCTCCTTTTCTTTATCTCCCACAATCTCTTTTTCTTCGCTCATTCAGCCCTTCTCGTTTCTACCCTCGTCAGCAAGCCCTGTAATGGCTTAATTGCCAGTTTCGCCTCAGACAAAACCAAATTCTGTGGCAAATCCGAAATCTTAAATCCTATTCTTTCCTTTTGCTCACCCTGTGCAATCTCCACCTCATCACCTCTAAACAAGCCGAGCTCTTTCATCGCTACCGGACTTATCTCCACAAAATTCTTAGCTCGAATACCATTCCAGAAGAAAGGATTTGTCTTATACCAGAGGAAATACTCTTCTCCCGCTCCTCCTCCTTCTTCCTTCTCTATTTTCGGTTCTGCTACTTCAAACTTCCTTTCCTCTCGCTTTACCGCAATCTCAAACTCGTTTATTTCAGAATCTCCCAGCCCTAACCTTTTCTTTGCCTCTTCGTGAACTTCCTCATACTTCCTCCCTTTTCCTATGCTCTCCATTATCTGCAACCCTTTTTCCGATTCACCACCAATTTCCAATACTCTGCCTTCTACGTTGACCACCGTTCCTTTTTTCATAAAAAACGGCTCTGAACAAATCGTTATACCGGCAGTGTCGAAATGAGTTCTGAATGCATTTTGCTCTATCAGCAGGTCCAGTTTTGAAGTTGTTTCGGCGACCCCTTCACCTCCGAGCATTGCTCCTGCAAGGTCTGTTTCGAGCAAATAAAGCGCTTTTATTTCTCCTTTTTCCACACCCTCAAGAATCTCAAACAAATCCTTTCTCCCAGAGTCCTTTCCAAGCAAAAAAGCACCTGTGGAATTCAAAAACGGCTTCAAAAGAAAGAGTCTTGATGCAGTAGATGCGTTTAGCCATAGCATAAACGATAATAATTGCGGATTCGTATAGGGTGTTAACTCGCCAATAATCAACGAATCTTCAAATAGCTCTTTCTTTTCCTTTATTCTCTCGACCTCCGTAGGCACCACCAAAACTGTCTCATCTGCTATCCCTCTCTCGTTCTTCGCAAATGATACCTCTATTACTTTTGCTCCGTTCTTCTTTGCCTTTAATATCCTCCTCGCAAGCAGCGGATAATGCACGAAAGGGTCGAGAAAAAAAAGTATTATCTTAGATGCTCCATCCACTTCGCTAAATGGCAATCCTTTCTCGATAATATATGCTGCCTCTTCTGGAACCACCCCAAAGAACCTTTCGAACCCAAAGGATACGTTCTCACAGCCAAACTCAGCCGCTAAAGAAAGAAAAGATACTATTTCCTCATTGGTTATCGTGCCCGGCAGTGCTATAAAAGCGAGTTCTTCAGGTTTCATGCCCTTAAGACTTTCCTTTGCCGCTTTTATCGCCTCGTCCTGCTTCACTTCTTTACCATCCACGGAATTAATCATCGTTTCTCGTTCGTAATACGTATGTAAATCAGTCCCGAACCTGCATAGTTTACCTTCGTTCATCGGCGATGTCGTCCGGTGCAATACCTTCCTCTTCTCTCCTTCTTCAGACTCAACCAGATACAAACCACAACCGATACTGCATCCATGACAAATAGACGAATTCGTTTTCATTTCCTCCCTATTCCTATTCTGCCTCGGCACTCCATCTCAATTCCGTCTCGTATAACGGTGGTTTTTTCGTGACGTCCATCCCGGGTGTGTATCCCAAGTGACGTTGCATCCGCTCTGAGAATCGCCGCTGTATTAGTGTTAGTGGTATGTCCACAGGGCAAACGTCCTCACACTGTCCACAATGTATGCAGGAATCCATCAAATGAAATATCCTGACCAGGTTATACATAGAAATTGCATAAGAATCTCGCTCGTCATACAGCCCTGTGCACTTCGCATCTTCTTCACATGCGCAAACCGGGCATACTTCCTTGCATGCACCGCAATGGATACAGTTTTTTAACGCATCCACATAAAACTCAAATCTTTCCGAGCGTGATAGTGCCTTCAGGGCATCCATCTTCTCCTTCCAACTCGCTGCACGTTTCTGCATCCCTGCATCTATCCTCTGCCTCGTCTCTATTCCTTTTCCCGGTGCCTCCTCTATCGCTACATATCCGCTATCCACGGCATTTTTGAATAAAGTCTCGCCTTTATCCGTGAGCACATCCACAAATGTCTTCTTCTCGTCATTCGACCCCCAGTTTCCACAGGCTAAATCAGCCATTGTTGGTATTTTCGTAACGCACGATTTGCACGCATCTCTTCTTCCATACCCCTTCTCTTCCAGCTCGTCTATCTTCATCCATTTCTCTTTCTCCTTGCCTTCCTCGTCACTCACCAAAAATATCTTACCTTCTTTTATCTCCTCTCTCACCACAGAATCCGGGTCAAGCCCATAATACGCTGCTATCTCCCTCATTCTCAGCGGATGCAACGTTGCACCGCAGTTAAGCCCTATCATATATACATTCTCAAGACTTGCCTGTCTCCTTTTCGCCTGCTCTATTATCCCACGTGCGTCACAAGGCTTTGTCGGCAGTCCTATCCTTTTCTTCGCCGCATACTCCACCACGTATTTCGTAAGATTCAAAGGTACGCAGTGCAAAGAGCCACTACTTTCCTTTATCTCTTCTGGATCGTTCGTCAATACAGGTATGCCTTCATACACACTCTTTTTCTTAACTACCAGAGCAACGTCAATAAAATCTGCTTCCAATGCGCTTACAAGCGTAGCAGTTACAAATCCGCCATTCGCTCCTTTTTTTCTTATCGCATCATCCTTAGCCCATGCAAGATAATATCTCGACATTTTCGCTTTTACTTCTTCCACTCTCTTCTCAGGGGACTTGGTCCTATCTTCTTTATCTTTTCCGTTACGTCCCTTACCATTTCTGCAAAAAGTGACCCTTCTGATGCAGAAATCCAGCTCAGCCAAAGCCTCTCCGGCTCTAAGCCAAGCTCATCCACAAATTCCTTTAAAAACTCATACCTGTTCCTCGTTTTGTAATTCGCATTCACATAATGGCAATCGCCTATGTGGCAGCCGGTGACTAAAACAGCATCCGCACCCTCTAAAAGACCCATCAATACGAAAGCAGGGTCTATTCTCCCTGAACACATTACCCTTATCACGCGTATCGTAGGTGGAACCTGCCTCCTTTCCAACCCCGCAGCATCTGCTCCTGCGTATGAACACCAGTTACAGCAAAACGCCAATATCTTCGGCTCCCACTCTTCTTCTGCCAATCTTTTTCTCACCTCTTGGTTTAGATAGATTTTTATTTAAGTAGGACTGGATTATACAAAGAACCTTATAAATTTTGCGAAATTTTCTTATTAAACAATCATCGTCCCAATTCCGCTATCGGTAAACAACTCAAGCAAAATAGAATGAGGTTCTCGTCCATCTATTATGTGGGCTGTGACACCGCCGGAAGCCGCTTTTAAACTCGCCTCTGCCTTTGGTATCATCCCCTCCCCGATGACTTTATTTGCGATAAGCCCTTTTATTTCTGCTGCTGTCGCCCGTGATATCAAAGTAGAGGGGTCAGCAGGATTTCGCAGCAACCCTGAAACATCAGTGAGCAATATCAGCTTCTTTGCCTTTATTGCATACGCTATCTCACCAGCTACCGAATCGGCATTCACGTTAAGGCTGTTTCCTGCGCTATCCACTGCTATTGGCGATATTACGGGAATATAACCTCTCCCACTCGTTATGTTTATTATTTCAGCGTTTATATCTTCTATTTCGCCCACCCAGCCGAGGTCAACTTCTCTTTCTTCACCTGCAATTCCAACCTTTTGCTTCCGCTTCTTCTTTGCTATTATTAACTTGCCATCGTTCCCTGACAATCCAATTCCCTTTCCTCCATGCTTTCCGATAAGCGATACTATGCGCTCATTAACACTGCCTACAAGCACCATTCTTACTATTTCCATCGTTTCGTCGTCCGTTATGCGAAGACCACCGATAAATTCCGGCTTCTTACCCAGCTTCTCCATTAGCTTCGTTATCTCCGGACCACCCCCATGCACCACCACAGGGCATATTCCAACGAATCTAAGCAGCACGACATCTTGCGTGATATTATCCATGATGCTTTCATCTACTAACGCATGCCCGCCTATCTTTATCACCACTTTCGAGCCGTAGAATTCACGAATATACGGCAGCGCCTCTATCAGAACTTCTTCTTTTTTCATTAAAATTAATATATCTCTGCTTTTAGTCCACTAATCTCTTCTATCCACCTGAAATGCTCCTCATTCCTTGTAACCACAGCTTCACAACCCTTGTTTATCGCAATCGCCGCTATAATTGCATCAGCACCAACCTGTTTCCCTTTATGTGCCAATGTTCCACCAAGTTCAGCTGCTCTTACAGCATCAGTATAATCGAAGTCTAAAACTTTCATTCTGCTAATTGACTTCTTCAATTTATCCTTCGCTTTTTCCCTCTTCTCTTCATCTTTTATCGCATAGGCACCAAATAAAGCCTCGTAAACGTTGAAAACAGTAGTCGCATGCACACCCTCTTTATCTAACTCCTGTGTTATTGTTCTTATAGCTGATGGTCTTCTGATTAAATCAACGAAATAAGTTGTGTCTATGCATTTCATGCTTTTAACTCCTCGTCTATCTGCTTCCTTAGTCCCTTTACCGATTCTTCATACTCCGATACCTCGCTTAACTCTGGGTAAAGGTCCAGTATTTCCATTAACTTCCCTTTGTTGCTTGTTAATCTCCTTATCACCTCTGAAAAACTCTCGTCTTTGCCTCTTATACTATTTAGTAGCACATATACATCATCCGACAACGAAATGCTTTTTGTCATCTTCTTTTTTTTCACTTCTCACCTATTATATTGAGCGCATGTGATATAAAAAAGTTTATTCTTGTTCTAAAACCCTTGCAACCTCTTTCGCAAAATAAGTGATTATCAAATCAGCACCTGCTCTTTTTATCGCTGTTAATCCTTCCATCATCACTTCCTCTCGATTTAAATAGCCCTTCTCCGATGCCGCTGTTATCATTGAATACTCGCCACTTACGTTATAAGCCGCTAATGGAACATCAAATCTCGCACGCACCTTAGAAATGATGTCAAGATGAAAAATAGCAGGCTTTACCATCACAATGTCCGCACCTTCTTTTATGTCAAGTTCCACTTCTCTGAGCGCTTCGCGTGCATTAGAAAAATCCAGTTGATAACTGCTCCGGTCTCCGAATTTGTATCCTGAATCCGCAGCCTCGCGGAAAGGACCGTATAAAGCGGAATTGTATTTCGCCGCATAAGACATAATGGCAATCTCAGAGAAACTTTCTTCGTCGAGTTTCTCCCTTATCGCTTTTACCATACCATCCATCATTCCGGAAGGCGCCACAATATCCGCACCTGCTTCCGCCTGACTCACTGCTATTTTTCCCAGCACTTCCAGTGTAGGGTCGTTGAGCACACTTCCATTCTCTACAAGCCCGCAATGCCCGTGACTTGTATATTCACAAAGACACAAATCGGTAATAATTACAACGTTCTCCACATCCTTCTTTATCCTTCTAACCGCTCTTTGTATTACTCCTTCTTTATTGAATGCCTCACTTCCCTTTTCATCCTTACTCGCTTGTTCCGGGATTCCGAACAACAGCACCGATTTTATACCCATCGAACGAGCTTCTAAAACCTCTTTTACCGCTCCTTCTATCGAAAATCTATACTGCCCCGGCATGGAACTAATCGGTTTTTTATTTTTACCTTCTATGTTCTCGTCAATAAACAACGGGAGAATCAGGTCGTCTGTCGAAAGCAGGGTTTCTCGTATTAGCTTTAACTTCCTCAAACGTCTCATCCTAACCGCTGGGAACATCTCATTCATTTTTATCACAAACTTTTTCTTAAAAGAAAAACTTTACCAAAAGAACCTAATAGCGGGTATCCAGTAATCCACTTTTCGCGTCTTTCCTATTTTTCTTAAGATTGTCATTAAATTTGAGTTTTCCCAAACATAAGTTTTAGAGATTTCTTCTATTGTTACGAATGAGAACACCATGCTCCTTTTCATTCCTTAATCTCACTGATAACGATTTTTCCATCATCAAATGATGCAGACAACCGATTTCCAATCTTTTTAGCAACATCTTCCGGAAGTGTAATTGTCAATTTGTTATTCTCTCGGTCTACACTATAAACAAACTTTGCATGCAGTCCTTCAGGCACTTCCACCCATTCATCTTCTGGAAGCGATTCTAAATCCTCCATACTTTCAAGTTTTACTTTTCGCATATTTATTATATTATTTCCCTCTTTTCATATATAACTTCTTTTCAGCTCGTGTTGCATCCCTTGCGGTAATAACTCTGTATCGGTCTTCAGACAAATTCAAAATAACGAACAAAATCCTTCCATGAGATTCCCCTATCACTTCTTTTAATTTTTCTCCTTTCCTTGAAATACTTCGTATTAGGATTCTTCCATTTACGGCATTCTCTACTTCCTTCTCAGAGATGTTATGTCTATGGACATGGTCTAATGATTTACGGTTCCACTCGATTAAAATTTCACGTTTCATCCGTGTCAGAATCTGAGGTTCGTGACTCCTCCAATTCCTTCTCAAACTCATCCATGAGAAAATCAATAAAATCACTATTATCATTCTCATGCTCATCACTGTCACTGTACCTGCCTCGCATTTCAATGTATCTTCTCAGTATCCGGGATGGTGTATGAAGGGTTTTAGATAAAACAGCATGCGAGAAATCTTCTAATACCTCTTTTGGGTCTCTCCCTTTTTCCATGTAGCTTAACGCCCTCTCTTTCTCCTCCTCCCTTATTTGAGACCCGTATTTATAAATCATTGCGATAAGTCTTTCGACTCTTTGCCGATTCAAAATATTTTTAAAGAGTTCTATCTCTTCATCCAATATTCTTTCAACTTTACTTACCTCAGAAAGCCTTCTTTTCAGGTTCTCCTCACTTATTTCGTATAAACTGTCCAGGTCATACAACTCTACCCTCTCTATCTCGCTTACTCGCTCATCCACATCCTTCGGATTCGCTATGTCTATAATTAAAAGGTCGTTATCATTCTCGCGATGCTCCATTACCCTTGCCATTGAATCATAATCCAGAACATAATGAGGTGCTGAGGTAGTGCTTATAGCAACGTCACAAACAGAGAGATACTTCTCCTTTTCATCCAGTTTAGCCGCCGTACCATCAACCTCTTCTGCAAGCTTCATCGCTTTTTCGTATGTCCGATTGGCAATGAACATGGCTTTCAAATTCTTTTCTGAAATAGCTCTTGCTACCAGCGTTCCCATTTCCCCTGCACCAATTACAAGAATGCTTTTTCCTTCTAACCCGCCGGATATGTCTTCTGCAAGCTCAACCGCCGCGGACCCAATAGAAACAGACCCTTCGTTTATTTTCGTTTCATTTCTCGCTCTTTTCGCCACTTTTATCGCTCTGTTGAACGCCATGTCCAGAAGACTGTCCATCGTCCCTTCTTTCTTGCTGTCCAGATAACACTTCTTTATCTGCCCCAGAATTTGGTCTTCTCCCACTATCATCGCTTCGAGCCCGCAAGCGACCCGCATAAGATGCTCTACCGCTTCTTTACCCGTGAAAATACCGCTTTTTTTCAATTTCAATCTATTAACGACATCATCTAAAACTTCCCTTGGGTTTTCCGAACTGATATACGCCTCCACACGGTTACATGTTTTAATAACCGCATAGCCACTCACACGCTGGTCTTCTGCGAATAGTTCTGGATTCAATCGCTCTGCTACCTCCTCAAGTTCCTCTACACCACACTTTTTATGCGAAAACCATAAAGAGCCGATTTTATGCATATCTATCACCTACAATCTGGAGAATAAGCTTTTCAGCCGCATCAACAGGCGCATCAAGAGCAGCCCAGCATTCAGGGTCGCTCAAAACGCTGTTCAAAATCTCTCTCCTCCTTTTCTCATCTTTAATCTTCTCTTTTAAATATCTCCTGAGGTTAGACTGAATCAGCAGCATCTTTTCCTCTTTATCCGCTATAAGCGCCGAAATCTTTGCCTTCATATATCTTGCCATTGCAGGTCCTTTACCCCCGGTGGAGATAGAAATCAGAAACCCACCCTTGTTTACAACCGAAGACATAAACGCATCCCCATCATGCCTGTAATTAACGAGAGCATCAAATTTTGCCGCCTCTTTTAAAATACGATTATTTAGAGTTTCGTCACCGGTGCAAATAAGGATTAAAAACGCTCCTTTTACAAGATCCTCCAGATTCTGGTCCCACAAATCACACCGGAAACACTGAATTTCTCCCTTTTTCCTCAGCTCTTCTATGCGAGGCGTAAAATCAAGGCTGTAAACCTGCACGTCCAGTCCAGCACCATCCGTCTCCAAAATCTGGCATATTTTCCTCTCTGCAACAGCACCGCCGCCAAACACTACTATTCTTTTACCAGAAACATCAACATAGAGAGGAAGCATGGTATCTTTTTTCTTTTAAAAGAAGTTGTTTCTACCAATTTTTAAAGTTTTCTATTTTTTTCATTTTTTTGCTTTTAAAAACCCTCCACGTGACTTCGACCTCATCGGGTCTGTAATTTGGATTAACTTCGGATTTCTCTATTGGCGTTGTGTCACCACTTTTGAGCATTAGCAGTCCAAGATAAGCAATCATTGCGCCATTATCCTTCAAATATTTAGCTTCGGGAACGTAAAATCTTGCTTCTCGGTCGTGGCACATCGTTTGTAGCATCTGCTGTAATCTCCGGTTCGCTCCTACGCCTCCTGCTAACAACATTTCATCCTTACCGCAATGTGCCATTGCGCGCTCTGTTACTTCAGTGAGCATGGCAAATGCAGTCTCCTGAAAGGAATAACAAATATCCGCCTTTTCATCCGGATGCAAATCAAAAGCGTCCTTAGCAGCAGTGGTCAGCCCGGAAAAAGACAAATCCATTCCCTTTACCACATACGGCATATAAACATATTTAGAGCCTTTGGAAGCCAATTCTTCTATCTTCGGACCTCCCGGATGGCTCAGTCTGAGGTAGCGAGCGAACTTGTCCAGAGCATTTCCTATTCCTATATCCAGCGTTTCGCCTAATATCCGATACCTGCCGGAACGGTATGCCAACACCTGAGAGTTTGCTCCACTCACGTATAACACCACCGGGTCTTTTGTTCCGCATTGCCATCTCCCGATTTCTATATGCGCGATGCAGTGATTAACACCGATTAAAGGTATCTTTAAAGAAATAGAGAGCGCTCTTGCTGCCGTTGCTACGGTTCTCAAGCAGGGACCCATGCCCGGACCCTGCGAGAATGCAATTGCATCTATATTGTCTAATGAAAAACCTTCTTCCTCTTTCTCAGCGCCTCTTAAAACTCGTGAGACCACGTTTTTTAGCTCGGAAGCGTGATGCTGTGCCGCTTCTCTCGGATGAATACCGCCGTATTCAGGCTTATATGTTGATTCTGCTTCGTATATCACCCTATCTTCGCTGACCAGTGCAGCGCTGAGGTTCCATGCTGTTCCTTCGAGACCTAAGATAATTGTCATTTGAAATTGAAGATTATCGTTTACGTAAATAAAGGTAAATGTTTACCGCCGAGAGCACAGAGAGCGCGGAAATGACGGAATAAGAGAATAAGTTTAAATAGATGGAAATCAGATTACAAAATGGTGATTAGAAATGAAGGTGGAAATTAAGAAAGTAGATTCCCAGGGTAGGGTTGTATTACCTGTCTCATGGAGAAGGAGAATGAAAAGTGATGAAGTGATGGTTGTAGAAGAGAGCGCGAAAGTAGAGATCTTTCCGAGAGATGTAGATTTATCCAAATATGTGGATTCTGTAGAAGTAGAGGTTGATAACTTTGAGGATTATCGCAAGATGAGGAAGGAGTTGAGGAAGAAGAAATGAGGTTCATTGATGCTTATCTTGTAATGGAAAGGAAGGGAATAGAGGAGATTTATACTTCTGATAAGCATTTTGAGAATTTGGATGTCAGAATGGTTAATTGATCGGTGCAGGCTCTCCGTGTTCTCCACGGGCTCAGCGGTAAACAAGTACCAAAAATTGTAGTCGAGAATTTGATCGGGTGGATTTTATAATGCTCCGCCGGGGATTTGAACCCCGGTCGTGGGCTCGAGAGGCCCGCATGCTTGGCCGAACTACACCAGCGGAGCAGAACCTTCCTTTGGATAAGAACGCTTTACCAAAGAAAACTATTTTTTTCTTTAATATTCCAGCTCTTTAAACTTTAGCTCAAGGAATGCATCACATACCTCATCGGGATTGCCACGCATCACAACTTTTCCCTCGTCAATTAATATCGCCTCGTGTGTAAGCTCTTTGATTACCTCAAGCTGATGGCTTACAACCAGAATGGTAGTGCCGAACTCACGATTCAAATCTTTCAGCGAATTCGTTACAATACGCAACGAAACCGGGTCTATGTCACCAAAAGGCTCATCTAACAGCAGAACTTCACAGTTTGAAGCCATGTGAGCGGCAATTGCAAGTCTTATCTCCTCCCCCATGCTCGTCTCAGAAATGTGCCGCGTAAATATCTCTTCAGGCAGGTTCACTGCTTTAAGGTATGGTTTAGCCGCTTTTAATGTCTCGGTCATCGGGAATTTAGGGAACAACGCATCCAGTATGTCCATATCAAGCTCTAACTCCCTGAGCCTACCCCTTGCTTCTTCCTCCGGCAAGTCCGCAAGCCGTAAAAGAACATCAAGCGTGACTTCGCTTATACCAAATTCCTTCGCTCTTTCCATTGACTGTTTTACCATCTCGAACTTCTTCAACCCTATCTTCTGAGCAAATAAGTCTTGAACGAGCTGGTAAGGTGGGAGTGCGAACTCTTGATGCACTATACCTAATTTGCTCCTCGCCTCTATTGACCTTGCACCGTATTCTGCAATATTGGCATAGTCAACAGCCCCTATTCTGACCAGAATATATCCATTATCAGGCTTCTCAAAACCGCCCAATAACCTCATCAATACCGTCTTTCCCATTGCGGAAGGACCAACTATCCCGAGTATTTCACCTCTTGGAATCCTGATATTGAGGTCTTGCATTTCAATCGTTCTTATCAATGTACTGGATGTGACCAAGTCATATTTCTTCCAGACCTCGTCAATCCAGACCATCGTGTTCTTTTCATCCTTTACCGGAGCTAAAGGTTTTACAGGCTCAAGAGGTGCTAAGAACTTCTCAATCACGCTTTCCGTATCGCCTTCCTCTACTATCCTACCTTTATCCAGCATGAGCAACCTATCGCAAAGATATCTATGCACTTCTGGCATGTGCGATACGAGCAAAATACTTAGATCCGTTCGCTCTTTCACCCTTTTCACACTGTCAAGCAGATATTTTCTCGTCAGGGGGTCTGACATCGTGCCGGGCTCGTCAAGCAGTAATAAAGAAGGTTCCTTCGCAAGCTGTCGAGCAAGCAAAACCCTTTGTTTGTCGCCTCCACTTAAAATCGTGAATAGATGATTCCATTTGTCACGCAGTCCAACGAGGTCGAGTATTTTAAATGCCTCTTC
>JAFNKG010000119.1 GCA_017883965.1 Candidatus Methanophagales archaeon
ATGCGTGATCTGTGATGTGTAATTTATTATATTCGATTCCTCATTTTTATACTCTTCACTCATCACCTGTCACCCATTACTCTTTACCCATTACTCTTTACCCATTACTCTTTACCCATTACTCTTTACCCATTACTCTTTACCCATTACTCTTTACGCTTCACCCTTTACTGATTTCCCTTTTAAGTGCTTTATCAAACCGAGCAGCATTTTTCTTATCCGCTCAATACTCCCGTCTATTTCCTCATTTTTGAGGAATCCTAATTCTCTCGATAACAGCAGTTGCGTTTCTAATTCAGCAAGAGAGCCTAATGATACATAAAGGAATTGAATGAATTCCTTATTTGAATTTCTCGCTGCACCTTCGGCTATATTACTTGGAATTGATACCGCTGCCCGTCTTATTTGAGACACTAATCCATAAGTTTCTTCTTTTGGGAAATCTGCCGTTAACCTGTATATCTCTTTTGCCAGGGTCATCGCCTCTTTCCAAACGTCAAGATCCTTATGCGTCTTCATCCTTCGGGTCCTTTCGGATAATCCGTAATGCGTGATCCGTGATGTGTGATATATATATGAAAGTTCTTCATTTTATACCCATTACTCATTACCCTTTACGCTTCACGCATTTCACGGATTACACGGATTTATTAGGATAATCATTCATCCTTCTTCTTTAAGGCTTCCAGACCTTTAACCATTCTACTCGTTCAAAATCAGGGTCGTTTGTTGCTATGTTTGTTACCCCATACTTTTTCATAGTAGCAACATGAATCGCATCATTCGATAACAAGCAATGTTTCTTAGAATAGCCTAAAGCAGTGTCAAAGATTTCTCTATCAATTTCAACAATTCTCAAATTCTCAATTCGCTTAATAATCTCCACAGCACTCCAAGCTTTGTTTAACCCTTTTATAATGTCCCAATTCTTCTTCAAATAACTAACAACAGATTTCGGCTCTATTTCATATTTCTCTACAACTTCAGCAATCATTGTTCTATGAAAAACCTCGTTACAGACTAAAACAGAGGTTAAACCACTGTATTTACCTCTATTTACATCCTCTAAAAAAGTTTTACATACCTCGCCATATTTCCAATGCTCTAAGATATCATAAAGAAAAATATTGGCATCTATGAAGATCTCTGTCCCCGGCTCTACATCGTTTAACATCTAAACCGGCTCCAAATCCGGACTCTCTATAATCTCATCTACCCATTTCTTATTAGAGATCTTTATCATCCCTTCCAATCTCTCAACGGGGCTCTTTTTCACCTCTATCTCCACTTTCTCACCTTCCTTCAAATCCAGCTCCCCTAACGGCTTCAAAATGCCCTCCTTATATATCGCTTTTGTTTTCATGTTCATCACCAAGATTAATTTCGTCTTTGCACTTTAAAAACCTTTTTTTCTTTTCAAGTCAGAGATACTGTGGCTGTGAAGACAACAAAAAGCAGAAGTAAAATTTTATTCTCTCTTATGATGCTCAAAGAAGGGCTCCATAGTTCTATTCCTGCGATGAATATCGCGGTTAATGCGAGCGATACAATAAAAGAGATTGTAAGACAGGTGTTTATCAGTTCTGTTTTGTCTGCTCGTTCTGGCAGGAATCTCACGAGCGAGATGTCGAATCCGAGCAGTGAGAGCATAGAGATCAAGCCCATAGCAGCGATGATTGCAGATGCTAAGCCTACTTCGGCAGTGGAGTAAAAACGAGCGGCAATGAGCCAGAAGAAGAAGCCGGAGCCGGCGGATGTTACGGAAGAGAGCATAAGGAAGGAAGCGTTTTTGAAGAGGGGGTCGTTTAAGTGTTGCTTTAGTTCCGTTAGGTTTTTGGGTAGCCAGAGGGTCATGGTATCAGTACGGTGATGCGTGATACGTAATGCGTGATGCGTAATGCGTGATCCGTGATGGGTAATCGGTGATGTGTGATATATATGAAAGTTCTTCATTTTATACCCATTACTCTTTACTCATCACCTACAT
>JAFNKG010000043.1 GCA_017883965.1 Candidatus Methanophagales archaeon
GGGTAGTAGAGGTAGTTGCTCTGGAACTTGATGCTTCCGGAGGAGTTTGCGACGGTAGGACTTTCCGCGGATAAGGAATAATTGATTTTAACCTCGCTCAAAACAGGTGTCGTAGCGGTATCGTCGGTGGATAATTCCGCACAATACTGAACGTAGCGATGACCATCGGATACAGAGGATAACCCGGAGATGTCCTGTCCATTTGATACTGCGGGGCAGTAAGCCCAATCGGGAGAGGCACGCATGTCATCAAACATGTCTGTTCGGACTTTCATTACAAGTGTCTGATCGTTCAAAGTAGCGTCCCACGTCATTTCGCCGTAACACACGCTGTCGCTTGTCGTATTATATATCTCTGATATGAAGTGACCGGAGGAGTAGTGCGTGATGGAGGAGGTGTACGGGCTAGATTCTTCGGTCTTACCACAATTTTCTCCAGGACTTCCATCGTTTGGATTTCCAGTTCCACCAGCCCCAGAATCCAGCGAGTAATCTGCAAGAGAGTCACTTAGGAATCCATTCTCACCATCGTAAAATATCTTGATTCTTCCACTTCCACCTCCACCTCCACCCCCCTTACCGTCTCCACCATTACCGCCATTTGCAGAAAGTGTGCCGGAAAGTGTTACGTTTTTTCCACGTATCAGAATGCACCCCCCAGCGCCACCACCACCACCACCAGCATTTCCCGTGTCTGTAGGTTGACCAAGTTTACCGTTAGCAGAAATGGTTCCAGCGATGTTAATTTGCTCAGCATCTAATAAAATGGCTCCGCCACCGTTTCCACCATCTCCTCCAATTTTACTACCAGAACCACCGCCACCACCGCCAGAACCTGCATATATGGAAGAAGGAGGGTCTCCATAAGCACTTCCACCTGAACCGCTGTTGCCACCACCATCTCCGCCTTTTCCACCGTAGCCGGCACCACCACCACCACTGCTTGCAGCACCTGCCTTTCCTAATCCTTGTCCATCTCCATCACTATCAGCGGTGCCTCCGCTATAACCTTTTCCATCAGCGTTTATTTCTGAGTTACTATCCACAAATATACTATTTGCATGGAGTTTCAAGATTCCAGCAACATATAAAGTGCCGCCATTCTCTATTATGACCGCATTATAATTACGCACACCATCCAACCATGCAGTAGTCCCATTTAATTCCAGGTCTCCTTCAGGAGTGTACTTTGCAAGCTTCACCTCGTTAGAGGAATTATCCACCTGATAGGCAACTTTATAAGGAAAACCAGTAGTTGCATTCTGCTCCCACGTCCCACTGCCACCGTCACCGCCCGCAGTGGGGACTCCAAGCTCTATTGTTTCATCCTGCGGATTAACGATTAGATTTGACCCTGGCGGGGACATACCGAAGATAGGGACTTTATCAGGCACCATTTTTATGGGTATAGCGCCTCCGGCAAGTTCGCTCTCGCCCTTTTTTAACACGATTCCATCAATGAGCGCTTTCAGTTCTGATAAATCATCTGCGACCTCGGCTGTATGTAGCGCTTCATGATCCTCGGTCCACTCAGGGACTTGAATGGCGAAATAAATGGACGATGTCGCAATAAGGATACCGATAATCAGGACGAAGCCAATCACCGTTGATTGTGCATCTTCGGATTGCAGTAAGTTTTTATTTTTCTCCTTCATTGTCTGTCGTGGTCTTAGATTTCAAATAAAAGAAGTATTCACTTCCTTCTTTTGTTCAGCATAAATATAAATGTATCGGATATTTGTAAATTATCTTTAAATGATAGACAAAACCGAGAAGAAGCAGGTTAAAGGAATTATCGCAGCTTTGAAAAAAAATAAATTTATTCGGGTGTGATTATCTCCAGAAAATCAACCCGCTCGAAATCAAGGTCAAATGTTTTTGGTCATTTGAATTTGTTTGAGATTAAGCCCTTACAGGGTTTTCGGGGTCGTGGGGCAGAGCCCCAGAGTTTGGTATTTGGTATTTAGAGTTTGGAATTTAAGTCAACAGGATATTGAGCAAATACGTATATTTAGAACAGGGTCGGTGGCTTATCCCTCTTCATTCAATATCGCTATCCGCATTTTGCATCGTCCGTCATATCAAGCCAAGCATTCTTTTATATATTTCCGGCTCCAAAGCCGCGATAAGAGAAATATTTTGTGCTTTTCCTACCTCGGTTCTCAACTCCTTACCTTTTAAATCTGTTATAATTCCTCCCGCTTCTTTTAAGATTAACGCGGCACCTGCAATGTCATACCCGCTTATTAAGCCACGCACCTCTATTACCGCATCCATTGCACCTTCCGCAACCAAACATATCTCCATTGCAATACTGCCAAGCACACGAACTACCACCTTCTTAGCTTCCGTTTGAAATTGTATCAGCGGCTCAGGTATCGAATCTGCACCGTAAGTATAGACAGAGAGGACGAGTTTAGTCTTTCCTTCCACTTTACGAGGAAGCTTCTTACCATCTACGAACGCATTCGCACCCTTCACCGCGTAATAGGTCTTCCCGTAGATGGTTGCAACAACGCTTGCTTGAAGGTCCTCAAAAGTAACGTGATTTACTTTCGGTGAATAAGCAATAGAGGAGCAGAAGAAAGGAATGCCGAGAATGGCATTTGTGGACCCGTCTATGGGGTCGAAAATAAGCGTGAATTTCGGTTCGCCGTCTTTTGGATATACATGGTCGCCCAATTCTTCCGATATTATCCTCGCACATAGGTTGCGACTATTCAATGCATTCTCTAATGCCTTTTCCGCAAACATGTCTATTCTTCTCGTTACGTCCCTCGCTCTTCTTTCTATTATCTCGCCATAGTCCGCAGTTTCTGTAATGTATGTTCTTATAGAATCTCTTATCTCTGACGAAATCTCTAACAGTTCTTCTATTTCCATCTTCTTTCCTCTTCCATTTCCTAATGTGTTGATATCTAAAACTTTCTTAAAAGAAAAGTTTTAGTGCAGTTTTTGCCTCCCTTCTTTAACCTTAGCCATCCATTTGTAATAGTTAATGTATTGCCTGCTGGCATCCCTTACTCCCTCCAACCTGGATGCAGAGCTCCTTTCAGAACTGATTTCGTGCAAAACAACTGCAAAAGACTTTCGTCAAGGCGAGGTTATTTATATACGCTACTAAAATATTATTATTGGTGGTTGAAAATGGCGGAGTTAAAGTTAGAAATTTCTGAAGATAATGATTTTTCCGACTCTCTGTGTTCTCTGCGGGCTCAGCGGTAAGCAGGTACTTAAAGACAAAGTTTCCTTATCACAAGAGATTATTAGCGTGGCTAAAAATAAAAGGAGGGCGAAGATAAAAAGTTTGTCGTAGTATATCCTCTACTTCCATCAATCTTCTCAACAAATCTTTTCCTTTCTCTGTAAGCTCGTAGCTCATCCCTTCTTCCGGACTATTACTTCTCCCTACAAACCCCTGCTCCAAGAGAAAGTCAAGATATCTCTGAAAGTTCCGCTCATCCAGATATGCCCTTTGCGTAAAACGTGTCTTTTTCGCTTTACCTTCGCTCTCCCTTTCTTCTTTGGATAGTTCCCTCAGTATATCCAAAACGATTTCCCATCTACTTCTGGGATTTATTCCCTTTCCCATTTTTCCTTTCCTCAATTCCATACCCACGCATTTCCTTCTAACCTTCCGATTGCGATTTACAATTCATTGAGTATTACATAATTTACAAAAAGAGGTATATAAGTTTTTCCTTATGCAAATAAATTTTGTAAATAATTGAAAATCGTGAACCAGCTCCGTCGAATCTTCACATGCGTGTTTTATATATCCTTCTCTGCAATCCCTGCCTCTTTCTTCTCATTCTGCAACCTGTGTATCAAATCTGCACCTGACTTGTCTATCGGCTTCGCTTCTATAAATCCCCACTCTAAGGCGCTTTCAAATACCTCCTTACCAAAATCAGTATGAATTATAACCGCTGACTTACCTGCGGGTGTGCTTGTATTTCCAACACTTATGTCGGAAAACAGCCCGGTGAAATCTTCGCATACCTTGCATCCCTCTCGTTTACAATCCTCTATCTCGTTAATTCCTGCACTTAACAGCTCTTTATCACCTGCATACACGTGTAAAACATCATCGCTAATCGCTAATTTTGTAATCTCACTTATATTTATACCACGCTTGCGTTCAAGATATTCCTTCATCAATTTCTCATACGAATAAGTCCCACTGCAAAACAGCCCTATTCTTAACCTCACGTTAGACGAGAAGTTATGTGCATTGTGCGTATCCCGTCCGACATCGAGCATTTTCGCATACGCCGCCATCTGGCACGGCGTTCCTACCAGAGCGGTACTCCAGAGTCCGTAGTTCAAAATAGCATCTGCTATACCGGTAAGTGTTGCCGCCGGCGTATATTTGCTGTCCGCACACTTTATCAAGCCCGATTTATCCATCGCAACTCTTACCTCTGGCACCCCTTCCCCTTTGTCTGCAACGGTTATACAGCCCTCCACTATCGCATCAGCAAGTGCAGAAGCGAGTAGCGAAGTAGCAACACATCCATTCTGACACGCCTTTCTTATCTCCTCATCTTTGCTACCAACTTCGTAAATTTCTTCCAGTCCTTCCTTTAACTCCGGTTTTTCCACCCTTGGACATTGGTAATAGCAGTATCCACAACCCGGCGGGCACTGCAACCCTTCTATTATCCGTGGTCTTTCTTCTGAAAAGTCCACACTGAGATAGCCGTAATCGAGCAACCTGCAAGTAGCGACACAGCCACCGCAAAGTGCGCATTTACCCATTTCTATCACTTCTCTCTCCAAATCGCCGAAATCCTTTCTCTCTTCCATTTTTTCCACTCCTTCCTTTTCTTTTTGTCTGGTTGATACCATAACCTAACCATGCTTCGGCATATAAAAATTTCGTATTTGTACGGAAGAGAAAAGGTTAAAGCGCAAAAACAAAAATTTTAAAAGGCGAAAGAATTTTTTCGGTATATGTTAGGTATATATAGGTAACCAAAGTGTAAAGTTACGGATAAGAAAGGGAAAGAATACAATGCTGAAACCTGCGGAGATGAGGGAATTGAGAATTGTCACACTAGAGGGGCATGTAGACGGTGTAATCAAAAAAATTGAAGCTTTGGGTTCCGTCCATCTTACAGATATAAAGGAATTCTTAGAGGAATGGGAAGGGCTAATAGAACCTTCTAGGGCTGATGCGGTATTAATAAAAACCTCTGAACTCTTGACGAGGATAGACAACATAATAGCTCTGTTACGACCTCCGACAGCGGGTAAAAAGAGCTTGAAGGAGATGCTGTTCAAAGAGCGGATAGAGGAAAAAGCGGAGAAGATTAAGGTAGAAGAGATAAGATTGGAAGAGATAGAAACGGAGTTTAGTGGATTAGAGGATACGGTAACCGAGTTAACGGGGGAGTATGAGAGATTAAGAGAAGAATTATCAAATACAAAGGAACTATCAGAGATATTAAAGATATTAGAAGATTTTGGCGTTGATTTGGATTTTGTAGGTGAGAAGGAATTTATTTCTGTGTATGCGGGTAAGTTGCCGGGCAGGAATTTAGAAGAGCTGGGAAGCACTCTTGAAGCGGTATCCGGGGCCGGGGATAATCACTTTGTCGTGTCGAAGGGGATAACCGGGGGAAATGAAGAAGAAGAGGAAGTTGCTTTTGCGGTGATTGTAACCTTAAAGAAGGATAAGGAGGAAGTGGATAGGGCGCTAATGCGGGTGGACTTTGAACCCTGGCAGCGACCTCCAACGGATATTCCTGTGCGGATAAAGGAAGCAATAGTGGAAGTAGAGACAAGAATTAAGAGGCTTGGGGACGAGATAAAAGAGAAGGAGCGCGAAATAGCAGGAATAAGGGGAGCAAGGTTTAAGGACTTGCTCGTGATGCAAGAGCTTGTGCAAATAGAGGAAAACAAGGCAAAGATAAAGATTCTGTTCGGTACGAGTGAACGCGTGCGGGTTATCGAAGGCTGGACTCCTGAAGAAAAGGTTGAGAACGTAATAGAGGGGATAAGCGAAGAGACGGGTGGTTTTTCTGTGGTTGAGGTGCGAGAGCCAAAGCGCGAGGATGTGCGAGTGCCTTCTTTACTGAACAATCCACGAATAATAAAGCCTTTTGAATCCGTTGTGAAGATGTATGGGCATCCGTTATACAAGGATATAGACCCTACGCTGATAACCGCTATAATATTCCCTGTCTTCTTTGGTCTTATGTTTCCTGATATGGGGCATGGTTTTTTATTGCTTTTGCTCGGTCTGGCATTGATGTTTGCATTTAAGGGCTTGGGAAAGGAGCTCAGGGGAATGGGCATAATTATAGTGTTATGCGGATTCTGTTCGGTGGTTACAGGCGTATTATTCGGCGAATTCTTCGGATTCAGTGAATATGCATCGCATTTGGTTGCTGGTTCCGTGGGTGTGCACGTTCCGCACTGGCTTGTCTTCAAGCCTTTGTGGTTCGAGCCCATCCCAAATGTAGAGTTCATGTTCGTAATGACAATGTTGATAGGTGCAGCACACATGGAGTTTGGCTTAGTTCTCAACGTGGTAAACAATTTCTCGAATAGAAATATTTTTGAAGGTATAAGCGGGCTTGTAAAAAGCTGGTGTTTGTTCGGCGCTCTTTATTTCTTGCTTGTTTTATTTGGTATTTCTTTTATTGGACTCAAGAAAGGTATTGTAATTTTCATCATGCTCCCTATAATTTCGCTGTTTATCCTCAAGATTGTTTCAGAGTTGAGGCATGGAGAAGGAGGAGGAGAAGGAGGAGAAGGAGGAGAACACAGTGGTAATAGTCATAGTCATAGTAATGGAGAAAAGAGGTCAATGATGGACTACCTCATCATTCTTATAGATGGCGTGATAGATGCACTGCTGGAGAACTTCTTCAGATTTCTTGCGAATACGGTCTCTTATGGCAGAATTCTCGCTTTAGCATTAGCTCATGCAGTGTTAATCGAGGTGTTCATTCTTTTGACTTTCATGTGCTTGCAGATAAACCCGACGGTAGGACCGGTGATAGCGGCTGTGGTGTTCTTACTCGGGACCGTCATCGTGGTAATACTTGAGGCGATAATGGCTGGTATCCAGGCAATCAGGCTGCATTTCTACGAGTGGTTCACGAAATTTTATGAGGGCGGCGGGGTTGAATTCTCGCCGTTTAAGTTCCGCAGAACGTATACGTATTAATAACCCAAAATCGCAACGTCAAAAAATCTTCCTTGTCCTACTGAAGAAACGGATAATTGGGATGATGGTTTTAAATAGAGGTAGGCTAAGCCCTATTTCTATATCCGCATCCATCCGCTCCTTCTCAAAGGAAGGTTCAATTTCAAGGCTGGTTTCAGGCAGGAAAGCCTTTGCTATACCGCTACCTGCGTATAGAAAACCTGTCAGCATGCCTGTCTGGGGTGGATCAGATAGCCCTACCGTCACCCTACCTCCTAATCTCTTTATGGATAGGTTTTTGGTGAGTGCAACAACCAGATCCTTCCCAGCATCATAGAGTTCTTTTGCGTTCACTAAGAGCTTCTTCCAATCGGTAGGTTTCTTCTCCTTCCTCCCCTCAAGGTCTCTCCTGAGAATGGTGACGCCCAAGACTCGTAATCGAAAATCCCTCTTATCGGGGCTAAAGTCTATGCGTCCCGACGCAATGCCCATTAAGAACCCAAAGGACATGCATACTTGTGTCAAAGGTCCTTCCTTAAAGAGCCTAAGCGCGATGTCAATGGGTATTAGGAGCATAGCAGCTATTAAGGCTAATATAATCGCTAAAACAATCGCGAGAATCAGCATCATGACTATCGTAGTTTAGACGGATATAGGTGTCATGTGGTTTCTTCGGCTTTTTTGCCCTCCTTCATCTCTTTAATCTTCTCCATCACCATCGGCAAAGCTTCTCCGACGATCTTCTCTATTGCGCCAGGCGGCTTCAGCGAGAGCACTTTCAACCCTTCAGGTCCGGGTATGCCCTTGAACACCGCCACGAGGGCAACAGGTCCTATTCCACCGCCGCCTCCACCACCATATCCTTCTCCCTCCTTCTCTTTCGCCTTGCCACCGCCACCACCAGCGCCAAAGCCGATCCCGAAAATGGGAATCAGGGTCTTATCCTCTATCTCTATGGGCTTGCCGATCGCAGCTTCGACAGTAATCGTCTTCCGAAACTCTTCCCACATGCTTTTTATAATCGCATTTAGCTCCTCGCTCATTTTTTCTCTCCCTCGAATTTTATGCGTATATGGTTTTTTTTCGTATTTTTTGTATAAATGATAATAGCCAGATCAGCTGTGTTTTACGAGGAATTCACACGCACCGTGTTCGGAAGTATTGACGTAAAACTTTTTCTTCCTGAAGCTCCCTTTATCGCCTATCAATCTCAACCTTGCTAATGTTCTCACGAGCCAGTAAATGAATTCCTCTCTCATTTTATCACCTCAAAAATTTTTTATCAAAGGCATTATAAAAGACTATAAGTAGAAATAACCCATTTCAAAAGGATATAGCAGAAACATGTCTTGAAAACATATTTTTAAAAAATTCCTCATCATTTTGG
Source organism: Candidatus Methanophagales archaeon (assembly GCA_017883965.1). GTDB lineage: Archaea > Halobacteriota > Syntropharchaeia > Alkanophagales > Methanospirareceae > JAFNKG01. The sequence goes on from JAFNKG010000043.1 coordinate 8,547, forward strand.
ATAGTATTATCAATTCATTTCATCCTTCCAATTATCTCGCAAGCCTTGCACATTCCCGATGCGGACACTTCTCCACATATCTCACACCTCAAAAGCTTTCTCCCTCCTTGTGTCGGCAAAAATTCTGACAGCTTTTCATATCCTCGCATCAACGAATATCTTGTCCCTGGGTGTCTTCTTTCAAACTCATTCAGCATTTTTTTCACCGTGAAACGGAAAGAGAGCGAGGCGTAAGGACAATAAACGTTATTTACCGGTATCCCTGCTACAAGCGCATACAAAGCAACTTCCTCCTCAGGAACGCCTCTTAACGGCTTAATCCTCGGAACAAACTCTTCTCTACGCCCTCGCAGCCTGCCTAACCGCTCTACATCTCCTCGTATATAATTAATCAAAATCGTTTGAACTTCGTCGTCCAGATTATGACCGATTGCAACCTTCGTAGCACCCAATTCCTTCGCTTTTATATCCAGTATTTTCCTCCTCAGGACACCACAAAAAGTGCAAGGTGCCTGCTCGAACCCTTTTGCTACAATCTCATCCAGCGTAAACCCAAACTCATGTTCAAATGAAAATAGAAAAAATGCCACATTCAACTCCTCTGCCACCTTTTCCGCATTTCTTAGTGTTATCGCACGAAATCCTTTTATTCCTTCATCCACCGCAATCGCAAAGAATTCCAAATCGTTACGATTATGAAAAATCCTTTTCAGCATATATAAAAGAGCTGCACTGTCCTTTCCTCCGCTCAGTGCCACTGCAATCTTATCCCCGCGCTCTACCATCAACTGCTTCCTCATCTCTTTTTTTGCTTTCCGCTCCACATCCTCAACGAAATGGGCTTCGCAAAAGTGCAGCCCTGAATAGTTCTGATAGATTATTGCCGGATTATTGCATTTTCTTTTACTGCACCTCATTTTTGAATATTTATTAAGAGTGGGATATAAAGTAACATAATAATTCTAAAAAGATAAGGGATAAAAAGTGGCGGGTATGGAGGAACTAAGCACAAAAGAGCTGCGATACATAGAGAAATGGGTTCTCTGGAGCATAATAATCGGTGTAGTGGCAGGACTCGGTGCCATTGCCTTTTATTTATTGTTACAAACCACGAGTGCATTTTTTCAGGGTTATGTTTCTGGCTACCATCCCGCGTTACCGGCTGGTGAATCAGGTATCTTTCCTCTACCTTCAACTTCATTCCGTTTATGGGTGCTTGCATTGATTCCAGCAGTTGGAGGACTCATTGCTGGCTTGATTATATACACTCTTGCTCCGGAGACAGAGGGGCATGGAACTGATGCGATAATTGATGCTTTTCACAACAAGAGAGGAGAGATAAGAAAAAGAGTGCCTCTGGTCAAAACAATCGCCTCAGCCATAACCATTGGCTCAGGAGGTAGTGCAGGGCGAGAGGGTCCAATTGCGCAAATAGGAGGAGGATTTGGCTCTTTTTTAGCTTCTCGTTTGAAGTTAAGCGAAAGAGAGAGGAGGACGATGATGATTTGTGGTGCTGTTGCGGGCATCGGTGCCATATTTAAAGCGCCTCTTGGTGGTGCATTGTTTGGCATAGAGGTGTTATATAAAAGGGACTTTGAGATGGCATCCATGGTTCCCGCGATTGTGTCTTCAGTGGTTGCATACGCAGTATTCTGCTCTTTTCCGCTTATAGGATGGGAGCCTATATTTGAAACACCCCTATACGCTTTTAACCATCCTTCAGAACTAATTTTTTACATGATATTAGGTATTGCATGCGCGGCATTAGGTATTTTCTACGTGAAGGTATTTTATGGGACGAGGAACATTTTCAGGAGATTAAAGATTCCGAATCATCTAAAACCAGCTATAGGTGGATTAATACTTGGAATGCTTGTATTGTCACTCGGCTGGAACCAACAAGTATTATATGGAATGCTTGGTATGGGATATGGCAGTATTCAGTTAGCCATGGATGCGAAATTATCTCTTTCTGTGATGCTTATCGTTGTCATTGCGAAGATATTTGCTACGTCATTTACCATCGGGTCAGGAGGAAGCGGAGGAGTTTTTGCGCCCTCTCTGGTTATAGGAGCAATGTTGGGAGGGCTGTTTGGCGGAATAGCACATTTTTTCTTCCCCGGAATAATAACAGAAGCAACGATGTCGGCTTTTGTGCTTGTAGGAATGGCTGCTTTTTTCAGTGGTGTGGCAAAGGTGCCTATTGCAGCAATATTAATGATCTCTGAGATGGCGGGGAGTTACAGCCTGCTGGTGCCATTGATGCTTGCGTCGGCAGTGGCTTATGCGCTTTCCGGTGGATGGACGATATATGAAAACCAGAAAAAAACGAGAAAAGAATCTCCAGCACATAGAAGGGAATTTATGGTGGATTTACTTGAGGGGCTAAAAGTGAAGGATGCGTGTGCAAAGGACGTAATCACTATTCCAGAAGATAAGACGGTGAAAGAGGCACTTTATTTTGCAAGGAGTGCGGGGCACGTAACATATCCGGTGGTTGATAAAGAAGGAAATTTGGTGGGAATAACGGGTATAATGGACCTGGAGGGAGAAAGGGAAAAAGGAGCGGATTATAGAATGATAAAGCTAACGTGCATGAAAAATGTGGTAATAACATATCCAGAAGAGCCTTTGGAGGATGTCCTGTATAAGATGGACGCTTACAATATAGGGAGATTGCCGGTGGTAAAGGGAGGAAGTGAAGAAGGAGAGAAAGAACTGGTTGGAATAATATGCAGGTCTGATATAATACGGGAACACTGCCATAGGCGGTCTCTTATCAAAGAAGAGTCTTCGTTATGAGAAATTGACAAATTCATAAAGATAATTTTAGATGTATTTTTATGTTTACACATTATAGTGAAGATATAGAGAGGGGCAAAAGAAAAGATGACAATAAAAGAGGAGTTACCGCCGGGGGAAGTGCCACCGGAGGAAATCCAGGAAACCAATGCTCAGGTTTCTATTACTTTTTCTGAGATGTTCAAGTCCACTATCGGTCCTCTTGGGTCGAAAAAATTGATAACCAGTGGAGCCACAAAAGGGGAAATTGAGGACCTCGTAACCAGTAACGCATACACCATAGTAAGGGAATTGAAATACATGCATCCTGCTGTTGACGTATTGATAAACGCAGGCATAACGCAAGGTGAAAGGGTAGGAGATGGCATAGCTACGGTTATGATTCTGACTGGTGAGCTGGTGTGGCGGGGATTTGAACTGAAAAACATGGGGATACATCAAAATGTGATTGTGCGGGGCTATGAGAAGGCACTGGAGAAGTCGAAAGAGGTCTTAAGTGATATAGCCTCACCGGTGGAGATAAGGGAAAGCGATGAATATTTGAATAAAGTGGCGAAGACCGCATTTAAGAGAAGCGATTATTGTGACGAGGATGAATTAGTAGATGCGATAGTGAAGAGCATAAAAAGGATAAGCGAAAGCGGCGAGCTGCCGATAGATGTGGATGATGTATTAATAGAGGCAAAAGCAGGAGGAAGAGTAGAGGAGACGAGATTTTCCGAAGGCGTTGTTGTGGACAGGCACGTTCTGGATGAGCTGCCAACAGAAGTGGAGAACGCAAAGATAGCTCTACTTGATTTCCCTATCGAACATAAGGAGCCAAAAGTAAAAGGTAGGAAGGAGCTGCCAACAGGAACAGCGGCAAGAGAACGAAGCAAAGCCAGTGAAACGCTGGGTGCCGTTGATTTCCATGTTACTTTTTCAAAACCAACTCATTTCCGCGAGTTCCGGGAGGCAAGAACAAAGCTTTTCGATGAACTCATAGACCCTGTAATAAAATCAGGTGCAAACGTGGTTTGCTGTCGCTGGGGTGTGGATGACGATGCGCTGGATAAGTTCCGAAGAGCGGGGATAATGCTGATGAAAAGGGTGAAGTTAACGGACTTGAAGCGGCTGGAGAAATCCACAGGTGGTAAGATAGTGAAAGACGTGAGCGCCCTGAGCGAAGATAAATTAGGCGTTGCGGGAAGAGTAGCGCAGCGAGAAATAGGCGGTGATAAATACGTATTTTTTGAGCAATGTCCGTATAAGGAGACTTCTACGATAATTATAAGAGGTGCGTCTATCAGGGTTTTAGAGGGTATGGTGGGCGAGATAAAGAGCGCTTTGTACGCTGTTGCTCGCTTATTTGATGACAACAGAGTAGTGCCAGGAGGCGGTGCCGTGGAAACAGAATGCGCCGCTGTGCTAAGAAAATTCGCAAGAACTATACCGGGTAAGGAGCAACTGGCAGTAGATGCTTTTGCAGACGCTCTGGAGTCTATACCGAAGGCAATAGCGAAGAATAGCGGAATGGACCAGATAGATACGCTTGCAACTCTGAGAGCTGAGCATTATGCGGGCAATAAAAATGCTGGTATATCAGGAAGTGACAAGAAAGTGAAGGACATGATGGGCGAGGGAATAATAGACCCGTTGCAGGTGAAATTGCAGGCTCTTATATCTGCTGCTGGCGCCGCTGCCGGAATGATAAAAATAGATGATTTGCATATAGCGAAGAGTGAAGTAGCAAAAGAGGCGGAGGATATCGAAACACAGCTATCCGGCAGAACACGAGAACTAATAGAAACTGAGCGGAATCCGCCAGAGTTCAAATTTAAAGGTGGAAGATTGAAATACAAGTAGAACAGGCGAAAAAAACGCTGATGGCGGTGTGGGGGAAGCCCCAACCTCGCCGCTTCGTCTAATCTTTTTGCCACTTTAAATCTCATCTTCTTACTCTAAACTTCTTTTCATCCAATATAATTAAACACTTGCCCAACTCTTCCAAGTTTACCGTTCTTAAAAATTTCTCAAGCACCTGATTGACTCGTTCAACGGTCGGCAAACGGACTCTTAAAACAATTATTCCGACTTCTTCTCTCCTAGAAAAATAGTAAATCCGACCGAAATCGAGGTCTAAAGTTATCACAAATCGGTCTTCCTCAATTGCCAGACTTATAATGTTTTCGTCATCAGACCCTTTTAGATGTTCTGGGACACCTTTCACATCGTAGCTCAGCTCCTTCAAAAACTTGAGAGTGCGGTGAGAGATATTCTCATCCACAAGGAATTTCATGCTTCGACCTCTATAACCTCTTCACCCTTAACGACCCCCGAGGCGTACTCTATCGCCGCTTCTATGTCCTCTCTCTTCAGGTCTGGATAAGCTTCCATTATCCTCTCGAAGTCATATCCGGCAGCTAAGAGCTCTAATATTAAATATACTGGTATTCTCGTTCCTTTTATCACAGGCTTCCCGCATAAGATTTTGGGATTTATTTCGATATGGGTCATTTTATTTCTCCTCCCTCTTTAATTTATACTTAACAATTTCATAGTATAAAATATAAGCCCCAGCCTCTCCACACCCAAATGAATTCGGGTGCATCCGCGAGCGGTTGGTTAAATTTCTTCATCCTCTAAGTCTTTTATTTGTTTATCGAGTTCAGCGTATCGTTGTATTATTAGTTCACGTAATTTAGCTTCTGCTTCTTTGTAGGATTTTATTGTTTTTTTGCCAAGACCAAATGCTTGATATTTCAAATAAAGCTCTATCGCCTCTTGCAGATAAAAAGGAGTGAGATATGTATTTAGTTTAATATCTTCCCAAAAATATTCACGTCTTTGTTTATCTTCTTTCTTATCTGTGTAAGGATTGTATTTATGAAATATGATTTCGCTGTCTAAGTTGGTATGTAATTTGCTAATAAGATTGGCCATTTCTTCTTGAACTTGTTGCAATTTGGATTTCTTCTTATCATAATCTTGTTGAGCTTGTTGCATCGCTCTTTCATACTCATGCCGTTTCTTTTGAAAAACCAATTTTAAAACCAATCCAAGCCCCAGCAATATAATTGTTATTAACGCTGACAGCTCTTGCCAATAATCTGAAAGAAAACCTAAAAATCCTTCCGATGCACGGACGGTTGCATTTGTCAAATTCGTTGCATTCTCTATCATCTATTCTCTCTTTTTCTCTTCTTCCAATCAAAAATCCAAGCCCAACCACACCACACCCGAATGAATTCGGGTGCATCCCTGCGGTTTAATTTATTGTTTTCCTTCATACGAACAAACATCGTAAAATATACATTGTTTTCCATCCATCCCATGAAGACATCCCTTAGCAGTGCATACAAACCCCATTTCCCACAGTGCAAAATCAATCTGTCTCGCAGTGAGATTGTATCTCTTACCAATTTCTCTGATTGCTTCCACCAAATTATTTTCATAAAAGGGGAAGTCCATTCTTTCGGCTACTCTAACGGCTTTTATATCCACAAAAACCAACTCAGAGTAATCAAGGTCTCGCTCGTTAAATATATTTTCCATTTGGAGGAACAGCAGTGCTTTTGTAGCTATTCCTCTTATCTGCGCCAGAATGGCTTTGATAATGGCTGCTTTCTTCGTTTTATCATTAGTAAACGAATCTACTGCCGAGAAGAGGTTATCAAAATTCGAGATTTTGTCATTATTTAACAAACACAGGGTGTCATAATACCAAAAAATTTTCGATTCTTGGGATCTAAATGGCAGCTCAAATCGATTTGTTATATTAATCCACTCATTTATTGGACATTTTTCTTTATATTTACAGTTATTAAATGCTTTAAAATCACACCATTTATTTGTGTGATAAAACTTTTCTGACCTGTAAATATTGTAAATCGCATTAATTATCTCTTTATTTGGTTTGTTAAACCCCACATTGAATATGCCTTTAACCATCTCATCTTTTGTGTTGTAATACTGACAATCCTTTGGAACATCCTTTTTGAATGTGATTACGTTTTTATCTGAATTTGCGCAGAGTTCTACCATTTTTCTAAGCATAACCTCAAATTTCTTCCCGAAGGACTGACTAAACGCAAGATACCATAGAGCAAGGTCAAAATCACCAGTATAGTTCCAGATAGCGTGGAAGGATTTCTTGAATACGTTATCCATGTCCTTATTCTTATTAAGAAGCCAATCACGGTCAACATTACCTTTTGAATACTCTCGAATTATATCTGCGATCTTTCTTTCTCTATCCCCGATATAGCTATTTCCGTTCATTCTTATCTCAGACGAGATCAGGATCTACAACCCAATCTCCTGTTGAACTTAGTGTGCCAGGTGCACCCTCTCGAAAGACACCGAGGAAAAAAACCTCCTCTTTGGGGGTCGTTGTACCTGCATAAAGGTAGTATACCCTTATTTTGAAATCGACCTCGTTTTCATAAGCGTATTTTTTTAGTATTTCGGCTCCCAGCAGTTTTCTGCTGTAATATTCAACCTCAAAAAGCTCAGGAAGTTCTTCGTCACCTCTCCACGTTTTCGACGTAAGATTGAACATCTTGTCCCACTCTTCCTGTTTCCAACAACTCAACCAGTCTGCCATTAGTCTTTCTGGTGTCCCTGTTGCGTAAGAATTAGGATCTATCATTGGATATTCCATCGGAAAAGTCCGTTGAGTGTTGAATTCCCGCGTAGTATCGAGTATGTTACCAGCGAACGGAGCGTAAGTAACCAAAGCTCCTGTTAAATGCTCTCCTTTCTCACCAACAAGTCTGCTCACAGAATCTGGCTGATTAACTGGTGTAAGCAGTGCGCTAACCTCATATGGCTTTGTATCAAAGGCATGAGGATCCTTGAAAGGACCGAATACCATTGTAAATTCACCATTTTCAACTTTCGATTTTCCCTGGGCACAAAGCCCTGTTGGTGCATCAAGTTGCATCATTAATATCGCACCATCAGGTAGGTCTGTTCTACCAAAGACTTTTACTTGACCGCTTTGGTAAGAGACATCGGTGATTTCGAGGATAGAATATTCCTTTGCCTGCTCCGCTGCGGGAGTTGGTGTTGGTGCTTCAGGTGTATTCGACGGCAAGAGAGCCATGAGTCCCGCAAAAATGAGCATTCCTATTGCAAAAAACGCTATCTTCTTGTTAAGTCGCTTCCGCGCTTCAAGTTCATCTGCACTCAAATCCCTGATTCGACCAAGCCAGATCTTTCTTCTTCCTTTCGTTGAGATTTGCTTTCACCCCCTCTTTTTTGTTATATTTATATATCTTTTCATCTTTCCTCCTCATTTTTAAGCCACACACCCCGCATTTAAGATACGGAGCCTGTGACTATAAAAAATTAGTATGGCGGCATACCGCCTGGCATTCCTCCCGGCATACCACCACCGGGTGGAGGCGCTTGAGGCGCTCCTCGCTTCGACGCTATCACGTCATCTATCTTGAGAATCATCATCGCCGCCTCTACTGCGGAATCCACCGATTGTCGTTTTGTCCGTAGTGGCTCTATCACGCCTCGCTGCCACATATCAACGATTTTACCGGTATAAACGTCCAGGCCACTATTCTTTTCGCCTCTTTCATGTGCGGCTTTTAACTCTACCAGCTTGTCTATCGGGTCGAGTCCGGAATTTTCCGCCAGTGTTCGGGGTATTATTTCCATCGCCTCTGCGAATTTCTCCACCGCTAATTGCTCCCTTCCTTTTAGCGACGCACTGTATTCCCTTATTCGCAGTGCCAGCTCCGTTTCCACTGCTCCACCACCAGCAACTGCTTTTCCATCCTCGATTATGCTTCCCACCACACGAAGCGTATCATGTAAAGACCGCTCAACTTCATCTACTACATGCTCTGTCCCGCCCCTTATCACAACGGACAACGCGTGTGGATTCTCACACTCCTCTATAAACAGCATCTTATCTCCTGCTATCTTCCTCTCCTCTACTAATCCAGCATACCCTAAATCGCTTTCACTCATTTCTTCCACGTTACTCGCTATTTTACCACCGGTTGCTTTTTCCAACTTTTCCATATCGCTTTTCTTCGCCCTTCTTACCGCAATAATCCCGTCCTTCGCGAGATAATGCTGCACCACGTCGTCTATCCCTTTCTGGCATATCACGACATTCGCGCCGCTTTCTTTTATACGCTCCGCCATCCGCCGCATCATTCTCTCCTCTTCCGCAAGGAAACTTTTTAGCTGGTCTGATGACCTTATCCTTACTTCTGCGTCAATCTCTGTTTTCTTTACCTCCAGCGCGGCATTAATCAACGCTATTTTCGCATTCTCCATTTTCCCTGGCATCCCGGGATGCACTATCTCTTTGTCTATCGCCATCCCCTGCACTAACACTGTATCGCCTATTTTACCGCCTACTTTCTTCTCCACGTTTATGTTATCCACGTCAATCACTCTTTTGCCTTCAGAAGTTTCTTCCGCTATCGCCTTATCCGCCTTTATCGCAATATCAGCGAGGAAATCACGAGAAACCTCAGCGGATTTTCCGGTTATCGCAGTTTTTGCTATTTTCTTCAGTTCTGCCTCATCCTCTATCTTTATATCCATTGCGATTTCAACCAGCACCTTTCTCGCTCTCTCTGCCGCAAGTCTATAGCCCATTGCGATTACCGCAGGGTGCAATTCCTGATCCAGGAGTTCCTCCGCCTTCTTTAGCAGTTCTCCACCAAGAACCACGGAAGTTGTCGTGCCGTCCCCGGCTTCCTCATCCACTGTTTTCGCTACTTCCACCATCATCTTCGCTGCCGGGCTCTCTATGTCCATCTCCTTGAGGATAGTCACACCATCGTTTGTTATAACCACGTCACCAAGGGAATCCACAAGCATTTTATCCATCCCTTTTGGTCCCAAAGTGGTACGAACAGATGAAGCAACTGCTTTCGCAGCATTTATATTCTCGGTCTGTGCCTCTCTACCCCTTGTCCTTTCACCCCCTTCCTTCAATATTAATATGGGTATTCCACCTAATTGTCCTGCCATTTCTATGCTTACCCCCTTACCCCGTTATATTTTTATTCTATTTTTTATCCTATTAATCTACGCTACGCTGGACTATAACCAGCGCCAACTTCTATGCAATTTTTAAATTTCCTTCTTTATATAAATAGTAGGATTGGAAATTGTTGATAAGTAGATGAAAGAGGCAAAGATGGAAGGCGAAGAGGAGGAAGTAAAATAAGAAGAGAATGAGAGTGGTGATGAAATTCGGGGGCGGAGCAGTTGCAAATGGAGAAAAGATAAGGACAGTGGCAAATTTGATAAAAAGATTCAAAGAAGAGGGGGGAGAGAGGGAAAAGGAAGAAAGAAAAGAAATAGTCGTAGTTACATCTGCACTTTCTACTGTTACAGACACGCTGCTTGAGAATGCGAATAGGGTAGCAAAAGAAGGAAAAGTGGAAAAGGCGAAGGAGTTCGTGGAAGAATTAAGAAAGAAGCATGAGTTAGCGGCTTCAGAGGCGATAGACAACATACATGTATTGAAAGAGGTGAAGAGGGAAGCCAAAGAGCGATTAGCAGAAATGGAGAAAGCCTTGACAGGAATATGCCTTTTAGGTGAATTAACATCGAGATCGCTTGACTACATCGGTTCTTTTGGCGAAAGATTGGCTGCGCCTATACTGGCTGGCACTATGCAATCAATAGGAATAGAGGCGGTGCATCTTACAGGTGGTGACGCAGGGATAATAACGAATGAGGAATATGGCAACGCACAATTAATATGGGGTGTAGAGCGAGAGATAAGAGAGCGAATTACGCCTTTGTTAGGTGATAAGATACCTGTTGTGAGTGGATTCACAGGAGAAACGAAGAAGGGGGCGATAACAACACTCGGCAGGGGTGGCTCTGACTACACTGCTACCATAATTGGAATGGCGATAGATGCCAATGAGATATGGCTCTGGAAGGAGACGGAGGGGATAATGAGTGCAGACCCCAAGATGATAAAGAATGCAAGAAAGATACCTTATATATCATACATGGAGGCGATGGAACTATCGTATTTCGGTGCTTCCGTCCTCCATCCGAGGGCAATAGAGCCTGTGATGAAAAAAAAGATACCGATAAGGGTGAAAAATTTGTTCAATCCTGAAGACGCGGGCACACTTATTGGCGAAGAGCTGGAGAAAACAAAAAAAGCAGCTAAAGCCATTACGCTCATTCAAAACACTTCGATTATCAATATTGCAGGAACTGGTGTTAGGAGTATATCGGACGTTGCAGCACGTATATTTTCTGTCTTAGCCGCTAAAGATGTGGACATCATAATGATAAGCCAGGGCTCCTCTGAAAGGACCATATCTATTGTTATTGATAGTGCACAATTGGAAAGAGCTATTGGTGCGCTACAAAGCATAGACTCAGGTGGCACCGTGATACGGGACTACACGTCCAATAGCAACGTTTGCGCAATGGGTGTTGTTGGAGCCGGTATGGCAGGAACGCCGGGTGTTGCAGGTAAAGTCTTCTCCGCGCTTGGCAAAAAAGGAATAAGCGTGATAATGATTTCACAGGGCAGTTCGGAGTTTAATATCTCTTTTGTAGTAAAGAAGGAAGATGCACATAAGGCAGCGCAAGCAATACACGACGTGTTTGAAATGGGAACATAGGGAACATAAAGAGTGGAAAATCCTAAATAAATTTAAATGGATAAATAACTTTAAATAAGAATAAAAAGTGTAATTCATTATATCTTAAGAGGACATTTATTTAATATGAGGATAGAAAAAGAAAGTGAAGATAATGCAATGCCTGAATTAAATGAGGTAAGCGATAAGGATGAGCAAGTGGAAACCGACCTGTTAGCAGGTATCGAATCAAAAACAACGGAGGAAGTAGAAGTTCCTAAGTTGCTGATAGACCAGGTAATAGGACAGGAACCAGGCGTGGAAGTGATAAAAAAGGCGGCTAAGCAGAGGAGACATGTGATGCTGATAGGCACGCCTGGCACGGGAAAGTCAATGCTTGCGAGTAGCATGGCGGAATTACTGCCAAAGGAGGAATTGCAGGATATACTGGCGTATCCCAATGCCGAAGATAAAAACACGCCGAAGATAAGGGTTGTTCCTCGTGGTAAAGGAAAGGAGATAGTAGATGCACAGAAGTTAGAAGTGAGAAAGCGCATTCAGATGCGGAATACTTTTCTTATGTTCACTTTCTTCTTCATCATGCTCATGGGTTTGATTTACGCGATGCAAACAAAACCTTTTAACCCTACGTATATTTTTTTGGCGATAATTGCCGCTGCTGTTGTACTTTTAGTGCTGAGGTGGATGATGCCGAAGGAGGAGGCGATGATGCCGAAGTTGCTTGTTACCAATGCGGGACGTGAGACTGCACCATTCGTGGATGCGACGGGAACTCATTCCGGAGCTTTGCTCGGCGATGTCAGGCATGACCCTTACCAGTCAGGAGGATTGGAGACGCCAGCACACGATAGAGTAGAAGCGGGTGCTATCCACAAGTCGCATAAAGGCGTTCTTTTCATAGATGAAATAAACACGCTGAGGATAGAAGCGCAGCAAAACCTGCTCACTGCATTGCAGGAGAAGGAATACACGATAACAGGGCAATCAGAGAGAAGTGCAGGAGCTATGGTAAAAACCGACCCTGTGCCATGTGATTTTATCATGATCGCAGCTGGCAATCTGGATGCCGTAGCCGGTATGCATCCTGCTCTCCGTTCTCGAATAAAAGGCTATGGATATGAAATATACATGAAAGATACGATGGACGATACGGTGGAGAACAGAAAAAAGCTCGTCAGGTTCATTGCTCAGGAGGTAAAGAAGGACAAAAAGATACCTCATTTTGATAGGAGTGGAGTGGAAGAGTTAATAAGGGAAGCGAGGAGAAGAGCAGGCAGAAAAGGGCATCTTACTCTCATTTTAAGAGACCTTGGTGGATTGGTGCGCGTGGCAGGTGATATTGCTCGTGCTGAAGGTGCCAAATATACGACCAGCGAGCAGGTGATAAAAGCAAAGGCGATGGCGAGGTCGGTGGAGCAGCAAGTGGCTGATGAATATCTTGAGCACAAGAAGGACTATAAATTGTTCCAAACCGAGGGGTTTGAGATAGGCAAGGTGAATGGACTCGCGGTAGTGGGCGATTCTGGTGTGATGCTACCCATAATCGCAGAGGTTACGCCAGCACAATCGAGAGAGGAAGGAAGGGTAATAGCAACCGGTAGATTGCAGGAAATAGCACAGGAAGCGGTGCAAAATGTTTCTGCGATATTCAAGAAATTCACCGGGAAGGACATATCCAGCAAAGACATTCACATTCAATTTGTAGGCACGCATGAAGGAGTGGAGGGAGATTCAGCCAGCATTTCCGTTGCTACTGCGGTTATATCATCACTGGAGAATATCCCGGTGGACCAGAGTGTGGCGATGACGGGTTCTTTGTCCGTGCGAGGAGATGTGTTGCCAGTAGGAGGAATAACTCCGAAGGTGGAGGCGGCGGCACAGGCTGGCTTTGAAGAAGTATTAATACCACAGGCAAACTTGAATGACGTGCTTATCGAAGACAGGTATAAGGATAAGGTGAAAATAATACCTGTGGTGACAATAGAGGACGTGCTTGAGCATGTTTTAGTGGGAAAACTGAAAAAGAAGTTCATAGAGAAGATAAGGAGTTTCACAACGGGAGTGGAGAAGATTATTCCAGAGGGTGTTGTGGATAAACAGATAGTCCAGCAATAAATGTTTAATTTAATTGTTTAAAAGGGGGAAAGTTTTAATAAAAAGCAAATTCCTACTGAATTATCATGGAGCACCTCTTGATAACTGCGCTTACTGTATGGATAGCATTTTCGCTCGTGCTTTATGCATACGTAAAGCGTAAAATAAACACGTTCGCATTTATCGGGACACTCACGCTTGGCGTGATAATTCTGTTAACGCTCGGACTCGAATTTGGATATGTGGGTGTGCTTGCGCTTCTCGCATTCTTCCTGTTCGGGAATCTGGTTACGAGATATAAATATGAGCGGAAAGCCCTGCTCGGTGTTGCAGAAGGTAATAAAGGCATGCGGGACATAAATAACGTGCTGGGCAACGGCTTATCACCCGTGATTTTCGCAGTGCTTTATGCAGTCTCCAATCATAACACAATTTTCTTGCTCGGCTTCTCAGGTTCAGTCGCTGCTGCTTGTGCAGATACATTTTCAACAGAAATCGGGCAAGCGGAGGGGAATCCGAGGTTAATTACGACTTTTAAAAAAGTGCCGGTGGGCACAAACGGTGGCGTTAGTTTACCGGGTTTCGGCGCGGCATTGCTCGGCTCGTGTTTGATTTCGCTTGTCTGTCTCGCATTCAATATAGAAGACGTTAAAGCGCAAATATTCTTCATCGTTTGCTTCTTATCCGGGTTCATAGGTTGTCTTGTGGACAGTTTTCTCGGTGCAACCGTTGAAGATAGGAATCCAATTGAATTAAATAAACATCACGTGAATATCTTAGCAACGTTATTCGGTGGTATTTTTGCAATTTTATTAGGCTATTTTTGGGGAATACAGATATAGTTCTGCAAGAAATCCCAATTTCCAAACCCCCAAAAAGGAAAATAAAAACAAAAATATATTAGGTGCAGAAAGAGATTTCTTTGATTGGGAAGCAGCTATAACAGAAATGGATAAATTGAAGAGTAATGCGTAACGAGTAATGGGTAAAGGGTGATGGGTGATGGGTGACGAGTGATGAGTAATGAGTAATTGGTATTGGGTATTGGATAACGCATTACCGATCACGGATCACGCATTCCCGTACTGATACCATGACCCTCTGGATACCCAAAAACCGGAAACAACTGAAACAACACCTGAACGACCCTCTTTTCAAAAACGCTTACTTCCTTATGCTCTCTTCCGTAACGAGTGCAGGCTCCGGCATCAAACTTTAAAAAAGTTTGACCAAAAATGCTGCGCATGCATCGCTATCTTCTGGCTGATTGCCGCAAGATTCTACTCCACTGAAGACGTAGGCTTAGCATCTGCTATTATCGCTGCTATGGGCTTGATTTCCATGCTTTCGTTTTTAGAATTTGACAGCTTGTAAGAATATTTCAGAGAGAGGATAGACAAGTATTTTAACACTTACAGGCTTCATCCCGAAAGTCAATATAGATCGAGGTACATCCTCCATCTTATCCTCGGCGGTGATAAACAATAT
>JAFNKG010000120.1 GCA_017883965.1 Candidatus Methanophagales archaeon
AATTGAAATGTAGAGATTTACCTGATTATTCTTCAAACATAGGATTTTGGACAATTGATGCAACTCCAGATTGGGACAGTGCTACGGAGGAAGAAAAGACATCAGCAGGATTTTGGACAGATGATGATGGATATGCAGATTCATCTGATGAAGATTCATTGCATAAAAGTAGGTGGTGGTAATGGGTTGGACAGCGACAAATCCGGTTAACATAGGCGATGATACGATGAAATCCCATTGGGATAAGCTTTGGGATAATTGTGCATTTTGTTATATTCCACCTGGTACTGTAGAATTATTCGGCCAATCTTCTGCTCCAACAGGCTGGACAAAAAAGACTGATTGGACTGATGGTTCTATGTTGGTTTATACTACTGGTTCTATTGGTTCTGGTGGATCTGATAACCCAACGGTTGAATGGACGACAGATATTTCTCTAAATAGTGAGTCAGCCCATGTACATTCTATGCAAAACCATACACATTCACTTGTAGTAGGTGCACAACTTATTTACCCTATTCTATCTCCTTTTGATAGGGAAACAGGTCAACCATCAGTAGCTAATACAGGAGGCGGTTCAGCCCATACACATACAGTTAATCAAGATACATTTATACCAAAATATCAAAAGATTATTGCTGCAACTAAGGATAGTGGAGATTGGACAGATGCTAATCCTGTGTCTGCTGTTGGAAATGCTATGAAACAGTCTGCTCATTGGGAGGTATTATGGGCAAATATTGAATATCTTTATCTTGAAGCAGCAATGATACAATTATTCGGCCAATCCTCTGCACCAATTGGTTGGACAAAGAAGACCGATTGGGTTGACAATTCCATGTTGGTTTATACCACTGGTTCTATTGGTTCTGGTGGTTCAGATAATCCCATATCATGGGAAACAAATATATCATTACAAAATGAATCTGCTCATACTCATCCAATGCCTCATACACATTCACTTTTAACGAGTGTTAGAATCCCTATTGGTACAGGTTATTCATCAACTACTGGTGGTCCATCAGTAGCAAATACAGGAACAGGTTCGGCTCATACTCATATAGTCGATCAAGATACATTTGCTCCAAAATATCAAAAAATTATTGCTGCAATTAAAGATAGTGGAGATTGGACAGAGAGTGATCCTGTTACTCTTTATGATCCAACCAAGAAAAAGCAATATGACACGGCCTGGGATAATATTAAATTTAATTATTTTGCTGCCACTACGATCATGCTTTTCGGTCAATCTACATCACCAACCGGATGGACTAAAAAGACCGATTGGGCAGATAATAGTATGCTGGTATACACCACTGGTTCTATAGGATCTGGTGGTTCTGATGATCCTACAAGTTGGTTGACAGATATTGGTGTTCAAAATGAATCTTCTCATATTCACAGCATGCAAAGCCATACACACACATTACCAGCAGGTGCAGAACCTGCTGGAGGTACAGATTATTCATCAACTACTGGTGGTCCATCAGTAGCTAATACAGGAGGCGGTTCAGCCCATACACATACAGTTAATCAAGATACATTTATACCAAAATATCAAAAGATTATTGCTGCAACTAAGGATGCATAAAGGAGACAAAATGAAACCACCATGTACGAGAAATATCAAACAGTTTGAAAAAGATGGCTGCCCACAAAGAGAATTTAATTCTGAAGATGGAACCGGCTGCCCTCTTTGGTTAGAACTTGAAGTACCTACAAGAGAGAATCCACAGGTTAGAGAGAAACAAAAAAAATGTTTAGACCTCTGGTTCTTTACTCTTCAATGGTCTATGCTTGGATATCTCGAAGGCAATCAAGCTGCGACTGAATCTTTTAGAAATGCCATGTGTGAGATTGATCCTGAAAAAGGAGCAAGGCCAAAATCTACACATATTATCGTAGATATGGTTCAAAAATCGCTTACACA
>JAFNKG010000044.1 GCA_017883965.1 Candidatus Methanophagales archaeon
TATTGTTCCGCCCTCCGGGTTTGTCACCACCTTATATATTTTCCCGCTCGGCATTAGCCATGCCCAGATTTTCTCTTTCTCTTCTTCCATTTTTATTGCATTAATTAGACCACGAATACACATTGGCATACCTTATTGGTATAAATAACCGCATATAACATCATTAATGTAATTACGGAACTCAATCCACTTATACCTATTATTCTTTTTCCTCGTTCTGATTTATTAGAATGGTACAAGGCGAGATAAAAGGCGAGCAGGAGAATCGGTGCGAATATCTTCAAAGGCATGGAATACGGGTGATAATAAAAGAGGTTTAGTTCGTATAGGTTCTCACTGGTTGCCAGAACTATTTTTGTGGTAATAAGGTCAAGTAAGTTAAGAATGACGTAGGGGATGGAAAATACAATCATTCTACTTGGGTAGTAACCCCGACTCCAACTCCAGCTCCAATCACAACTATCTATTTTATTATACATCAATTATAAATGAATTATAACGGCAACATATAAGTTTAACGGTCTTTTAAAGAAAAATAACCGATATTCGCTTTCTATTCATTCATAAAAGCGTTGTAAGTAGTTCTTTAGTGCAGTAAAGAATAATGATATAAAAACTTCTGATATTAGAAAATAAATTCACATCATTTGCAATTTTACTGTTGTAATCTTGTATTGAAATCTGCGTTAATCTGTGTCTTTAAAAAATTTATTCGTATCTTTTGCCCACCGCATAGCCAAGTGCAATACCGCCCGCGGCTATAAGTGCCGCAAACAATATAACATTCCAGAATACAACCGTTGATTCGCTAATGTATCCGACTATCGCTAGCCGAAAGATGAGTTCTCGCACCATTCTTGCCGTGATGTAGATGCCACCGAAGCCAACGAGTAATGATAAGATACCCGCTATTACAAGTGCAATAGAAAAAGCGTCTTTTACCATTTTTTATCTCCCTTTTTTTACATGCAGATAGAATATATGATAACCAACCCTATATAAATGTATCGGACAGTCTCACTCATTTACCCTAAACCCCTCCGTCAATTTTAAAAATTTAATTAACATTTCTCGTGAAAACGTTGGTCCGCGCAATAAACCCTCCGCTCCTTCCTCAAGCTTAAATATCAAAGACTGCCGCTTCTTTGAATATCCCATCTCTATTATCCCCTTCTCTTCTAACTCTCCCAGAGGAGTCTGTATAGACTCTGAACTGACCTCGATGCCAAATTTACGGTATATTTCTTCTTTTATATCCCTCACACTCATCGGCTTATCCATAATGAGTCCCAATATGATTAAATCTAAGTTCTCCCTGAGCAATGAAACGATATCAACATACTTTCCTTCCAGTCCACGTTCTAATTTCTTTGTAGCGCTAAGAAGTTTCTTATTCCTCTCCTCTAACTCTTTTAGCCTCTTTTCTCTTTCTTCTTCGTCTGCCCGCTCCTCTACCACCTCCCGAATATATTGCCCCAGCGTATCAAATAGAACAGCCGGGTTACCTTCCTTCCTGATATATCTGTTCGCCCCTTTATTTAACGCCTCCATTGCCACCTTCTCTTCTCCTTTGCCGGTGAAGATAATAAAAGGAATGTTATTTCCTTTCTTCCTCAGCTCTTCCAGAAATTCCAGTCCATTCATTCCCGGCATCTTGTAATCAGAAACAACGATGTCAAAATTTTCACGTTCCAGTTTTTCCAATCCAAGCTCCGCGGATAATACCGGCGTGATTTCAAGATTATTATAGCCCCTCCTCTTCAGAAACAATCTTGTTATCTCAATAGCTCCCTTCTCATCTTCCACATGCAAAACCCTTATCGGTCCAGGCATCGAGTTTGAATCCTCGTGCTGAACATCATTTATCATTGCTCCTTTTATAACCACAGATTTTCACAAGAGAACAATTGAAGATGCAAGATACAAGATGCAAGTCAAACCTATATCCTGTATCCAGCATCATCTTCTTGTGCTAATCTTGCGTAATCACGTGGTTTTTTCCCTCTGCTATACTAATTATATTTGTAAAATATCTATAAAAAACTTACATTTGCTTTAATTCTTTTTGCAGTTATTAACAATTTTTTTGAACAATAAAAGGCACCATCTCATTCACTCTTGCTCTTCTTTTCTTCCACCCCAACCTCACGCAGAGTTGTTCTTCCAAAGTCTAATAATTCCTCTGCACTCACGTCCCCCATCTCGTCCATCGCTGTCCTCAGCGCCATATCCATCTCGTCCTCCTCTTCATCCTCCTCTCGCAAGCTGTATATCAAATCGTCCTTGTCCTCTCCTTTTTCCTCCTCTTCGTAATCTTCCCATTCCTCTCCCTCTTCTTCGGGTTCCTCTTCTACTGCCTCCTCCACTCCTTTTTGTAACCACCACTGCTCTACTTTTTCTTTTTCCTTGTCGGAATCCTCGAATATTTCTGTTTCTTCGTCTGCTTCTGCTTCTGCTTCTTCTATATCCGTGCCCTTTTCCTCTTCCAGAGCCGATGGCGGTGGCGGGGGTGAAATATCCTTATCCTGTTCCTCACCCTCACTCTCCGACCCATTCTCTTTAAAAGAATCCATTTTTGCTTTTGCTTTTGCTTTGCGTTCCTCCTTATCTTTCTTACTCTCTTTCTTATTCACCCAGCACCAATTTGCATTGCAAAAATACTATCAGCCATTACTGGCACTACGACCAGAATGATAGCGGAGGCGAAGAATAAGATAGAAGCGTATAAGCATAGCGTGTATTTGCTACTACCGGCTGCGAACATCACCGCAAACGTATTGGCAATCGTTAGTATGAGGAGAATGATAGTCACGTATTCCGCGATGAAATCGAGATCAGTAATCCCGCCGATATTAAAGAACCCCATGCCTGTCGGCATACTCTTCCCTGCTCCTCCGATCTCTGCTGAATGCTCCGACAGCATCAGTGCTACTGAATTATTGAACGAAAACATTATCCGGTATATGAACATGAGAACACCGCCCATCGCCACATGCAGGGGTATTACAAGATTCATGAACCCTGCGGATACAAGCTTTCTTTTCTCTCTTAATATGGCTATTCCCAATGAAGATTTAGCAACTATTTCGCCTATCCTTGTCGGATTACCTCCAAGGTTTATCGCATCCAGGAACACGTTTGTAAATTTGTTTATTGATTCGGACCCGGTTTCTCCTATGAAATACTGCCAGCATATCTTCGGATTTATTCCGTTAATCAATCGTTTATGCAGCCTAATCACGGTATTTTCTAACGAACCAACGGATTTCTTATCCAGATGCTCCATTGTCATCCCAAGCGTAGTCCCCGCAATTCCCGCAGTAGAACCAAGGCTCTTTAAAAATGATGAGATATCCATATCCCTTTCCTCTATCCTTTTTCCGTCTATCATTCCAATTACGCCTATCGGTGCGAACAAAGCTCCGACAACGAGAAATATAATCCAGGATTCCACACCTATTACCATTAAAATAAGAGAGGTAATACCAATCGTGGGTAAAATAACCATGCTCACCTTTCTCGCCAGTTTCTGCTCTTCCGATTTTATTTTCAGTGAATGCGCCATTTTCTCGTATGGTGCTGCACGAAATATCACATAAACACCGAAAAAAGAAACGAAGCAAAATAAAACACCGGCTAACATTGACATAACGAATATATCGCCCATATTGAATAGCATGGAGCTTATAAGAAATACAGCAATGACCAGTACTACCGATACGAGCAGCGCAGCATATCCATCCGTCCACTTCTTCAGTGTTTCTACATCGCTCGTATATTTATTTGTGTACAATTCCACCATTCTTTCTGTTTCGCCGCGCAAGAATTTCTCTTCCTCCTCTCCCGTGCTCAATGAATTCGAGAACCTGATAAGGAAGTCTTTAAGAGCAGGATGATGAGCCTCCATTGCAACTATTTTGCATGCAGTCGCAGAATCATATCCGTAATTCTTCGCTAACAAATGTATTTTTTCCAGTGATTTTGCCGCAATTCCGCCTTGCTGACCTCCGAGCTCGAATAATTTCAATCTAGTTATGTCTGAGGTTGCAATGGATGACATATAGGTAAGTATGGTAAGAAGGTCAAGCATCATTGCCTGGTCCTCTTTTATTTTACGCCCAATATCAACAAAATCAATATTTTTCTTTCCCTTCTTTATCTTCATTTCTTCTCTATTTTTCCCCCTTTACTTTCATAAAATAAAATAAAATCCGCATTTTTTATTTTACGACACACCCTCGCTTTCCATCTTGGATAATACGGCGAAGAGCTCGTAGAAGCCCCTAACCCCGGAATCGTGTATTTTCTTCAATATCCTCGCCCTCTTCTCCAGTATCTTATACATCTTTCGCACATCACTCGACGGAATTCCTTTTTTCGGTGCTATTCTATGCTCCAGCATATACGAATTCATGTTTCCGACGAATTCGAAGGTGTCATTTATGGGATTCCACCTGAAAACTTCGATAAAAGAGAAAGTTTCGGTAGCGGGGTCAAATCCTACTATTTCACTTACGCTCGTTACTCTTCTTAGCATTCTACCGTCCGGACCTCGCACTGCATTTTGCATGACAACGAAATTTAAGTTGTCAATATAAGTTTTAGGGACATTTATGGGGTCTCCGGTAATCCTTTGAATGAGCTTCTCGACTGTTGCGGCATGGAAAGTGGACATGGCAGGATGTCCGGTCTGCATCCCCTGAAATAATATATTCCCTTCCACACCCCTTATCTCACCCACGATTATCTCGTTTGGACGCTGTCTCAAAGAAGCTTTTAAGAGGTCGAACATTTCTACTCCCGCGGTCTCGCCCTCTATCTTCCCTTGCTTGGGTCTCGTAACTTCTCTTATCCAGTTATGATGTGGGACCTGGAGCTCAGGGGTCTCCTCGATGGAAACTATCTTCGACATAGGGGGAATGAAAGTAGTAATAGCGTTCATAGTCGTTGTTTTTCCTGATGCGGTCTCACCTATGACTAAACAATTCATTGCTTCATAAATACCAATCCAGAAATACGCTGCCATTATGTAATCGAAAGTGCCAAATTCTATAAGTTCAAGGACGCTATAAGGAGTTTCGCTGAATTTCCTTACAGTAACGTTGGAGCCTTTCTTCGATATGTCTTTCCCATATACGATGTTTATCCTTGAGCCATCGGGTAATACGGAATCCAGGATAGGAACCCGGTAAGTTAGTGGCTTTCCGATCTTCTCAGAAAGTTTCATGACGAAGTCGTCTAAGTCCTCTTCATCTACAAACGTTACCGGTGCTTTCAACGATTCAAATATCTTATGCTCTATGAATATGTGTCCCAATCCAGAGCAGGATACATCCTCGATGTTGGGGTCATTAAGAAAAGGCTGCAAAACGCCTAAATCCACTCTATCCCTTATCATAAGGTATTTTAGTGCTTTAAGCTCAAAAGGAGTTACAGGCACTTTTTCATCACTTCCATTCCTGAATTCATGCATGAACTTCAGGAATTTACCATTTCCATTCCACTTACCATTTCCATTCCACTTTCCATTACCACTCTCGGCATTTGTCTCTGTTTTTACTTCGCACACCTCATCTATGCACTTCAGAAGAATCTCCTTTTTCTCTTCTTTATTTTTCGGCTGCTCGTAATTAGCCACCAATACCGATAATTTTCTCTCTACCACGTCTATCAACCTATCATAGTTATTGAACATGTTAGGCTCAATAGGAATGTAAAAGTCCCTCGCATCCTCTTTATCAGGGCATATATGCACGGCTACGTCTTGATTTACGGGATAGATTAAATTCGGACGCTTTATAGTTTTCATCTTCGTTGTAAGTTTCGGATAGAATTTTGGTGTTCCAACAGTATCCAGAGGAAGCATGTGCAAATACTGGAGAACGTGTTTGCTTTTCTTAACGTGTTCCTTACCCTCTTGTGACAGTATCTGGTATAACCCACACTGCGACAGGTCACATGACTCGTCTTTATTTTCGACTTTATTATGCTCAAAAGGTAATTCTGTGCTCGGCATTTTTCATTCAGTTACTCCCTTATGCTTTTGCTTATGGTTTTGCTTATGCTTTTGCTTTGGTAACAGGAATTATTCGCAAGCCAAATGCAGGCTCGACTTCAAACGCGATTATGTTTCCCGTTGTCCTCTGAGCGCCTCTTATCTTTGCAACCTCCATTGTTCTTATCAGTCTATCTCCCACCTCTTCTTTCTTTAAGCTGAGGTGTGCGTCACATATAGACCTCACGCGGGTCAGCACTTCCTCACCGAAAGCAAACGTGTGAGCAGTTATCAAGAGTGTCTTGCCGGAATCGCATACTCTCACACAACCAGAGAAGAAACGGAGAATATCGTTATCCGGAGCGTCAGAGACGAAAACAGTAAGAGAATCTATGAGTATTACTTCTGCAGGCTTCGTCCTTATGTCATTAAGGATGTAATCGAGAATAGAAATCTCGTCAGTCCAATCTGCGCCCTCCAAATGAACGGGATAAATCTTAAGGTTTCCAAACACGAAATAATCTGATATGTCCAGGGATAAACTGTCCATTTGTCTCAACAAGCTTTTTATGGTGTTTTCCGTGGTATAGGTAGCAAAGCGAAAGCCCTGCTGCAGTCCTCCCCACAGTAATTGTTGCGTTAAAACACTTTTCCCGGTATCGTTTGCACCCTCGATAAGAGTAAGAGAGCCGGCGGGTATTCCACCACCCATCTTCTTGTCCATCTCTGTGTTCCCGCTGGTAAGTACTTCTTTACTGCCATAAATAGAAGTAATTCTTATTTCTTGATCGTCCGCATCCTTTTCTTCTCCCATCCTATTTCATCTCTTTTTATACTGATATACGATAATAGTAAATAAAAAGCTTTTGCTGAGCTACTTTTTTTTAACAAACGTTTGTAGTTTTATTAACGAACAAATGACAAAAAATGAGTATTTGATTAGCTCCTTTTTATAACCACAAGATTACACAACACTTTCTTTTATTTCTTTGGTAAAGCTTTCTTTTCCAAAGAAAGGTTTATCTTCTCCTCAATCACCCTATCCGAATCTATCAATGCTCTTTCGGTATCCCCAAAGTGTTTTTTCGCCTCTCTCATCTCCTCCATAAACTCATCCACTTTACCCGCTGATACCAACTCGTATAACTTCTTCGCAGCCGCTAAAAATGCCTCGTGCATTTGACCCATCTCAAAATTCGATTGTATCAATGCGTATAGATGCGGGTCTTGATGTAAATGCCTGCCCACAAAATCCATTAATATCTCAAACGCAGGGTTCATATACTTCCTCGACCGTTCAACGTCAAAATCAAGATTTTTTAACGTGACGCCAAAAGAGAGGAGAATAAAATGTACCAGTCCTATGATGACCGACATTATTTCGTCATGCTCCGCGGCGGTTAAAAATTCAATCCTCGCACCGTTACTCTCAAACATTTCATATATTCTTTCGTACAGCGGACCTTTCCTTAAAGGCACGAATATAATAGTTTGACCTCGCATGCTCTTTGCAGAAGGACCGAATAAAGGATGCGTGCCAAGAATTTCCACTCCCTCGTTTGTACGCCTCTCCATCATCTCTACAGGCATTTTTTTCACCGATGTTATGTCCATCAGCAGCGAACCATCATGCATCTCCGGTCCCACACGCTCTATCACATCTACTGTCATGTCTATGGGCACGGAAACGAGCAATACGTCTGTATCCACAATCTCTTCTCTTCTCGCTCCTTCCTCCAGCTTTAAAACATCCGTATTTAAAAATTGGATGTTCATTTCTTTCGCTATCTCCTCTGTTTTATCGCTTTTATCCACTATCCGCACTTCAACACCGTTCTCTTTGAAAAAACCGGCAAACCATTTCCCCATCCCCCCTGCGCCACCTATTATCGTTATTCGCATACAAACTCACCTTCTTTGTTTATAAATCCTAAACTCTAAATTCGAAATACTAAACAATACCAAAACTCCAATGACAAAAACAAACTTTTTTGCTGCGCAAAAACCTTTGTCAAAGAAAAGTTTTTTGATTTTAGATATTTGAATAAAGCCCTTACAGGGCTTGCGGGGTCGTGGGGCAGAGCCCCACAGTTTAGAGTTTGGTGCTTAGGATTTAGGATTTCCCACATTTTTTGAGCAATTCCTCCTATAATATACTTCCAATTATCAGTGCCAGGAAGGAGATGAGATATATGGAGTGAAAACTGCCAATGCCACCGATATTAAAGAAAGCACTTCCCACTTCTTCCTTCGGCAGTGTTATCAATGTTATCAGCATCCCAAATAGTATGCCAAAAATCGCTGGTGCAAATATCAATAACCCTGCTATGTTCTCAAGTGGAAGTCCTGACGGCGCAAGTATAAGTCCAAGAGGAATGGCAAAGATGCCTACATAGTTTGGAACTATTATACCTACACCGCCTTTCACCTCTGAAAGCATATAGGAAAAAAGCGTCATCAGTATGGTGGACATTGCCACTTCTAACAGCGGTAGAGGATAGCTTTTCATCAGATAAGCGTAGAACATCAGATAAGAAGAGAAAAACAGTGGTATAATAAAGCCACCCATATTCAGCGTTATGCGCGTTTTATATCTCCTTTCATTGTTTCTCTGCATTTCTTCTACTATTGGCACGCCGTAAATTTCACCGATACATATTGCTTCTTTCTCGCTATAGCCTGGCTTTTTGGTCCTGATCGAGAGTACCGGGATTTCTATTACGCTTGTCAGAAGCATCGCTATTATAACAATGAAGAAGAGAAAGTTCTTTTCACAGAACAAAAAAAAGCTTGGTATAAGTAACAGCCCGTAGAACACAAGCGACTTCGGCTCCGGCAAGTTCACTATTTTCCTCATCCTTTTAAAATTTGATACGCAATACTATATATAAAACATACCCCTTACCATACAAAATGATTGGGTTCAATTACGTATTACGTCACACTTGACCTTGCGGGATACAGGACAGGAGTGGAAGTATGGATAAATTTCACCCACCCACGAATTTTGCTCGCTCTGACAGTCTGTAAGCAAACGGCAAATTACGAAAAGGTTTGTTTTTTATACCTTCTTCAATCCGCTCTTTCAACGCAGAAACACTCATTTCCTCCACCTTTTGCTTTTCTTTGCTCGATTCCCCTCTTATTGTAGCACTTAACGTTTTCTTCTCCACCTCCTTATCGCCTACTACCGCAACGTAAGGAATCCATTCACGCCCTGCATCCCTTATTTTTTTCGACACGGTCTCATCCCGGTCGTCCACATCTACCCTTATCCCATTCAACACCGGTAGAATCTCCTCAATGTATCCCAAATGCCTCTCTGCCACCGGAATTATCCTCAACTGTGTAGGAGAAAGCCATAAAGGAAGCATGGGCAGACCTTCTTTATCCATATCCAAATATGCTTTCTCTAATAGCGCATACATGCATCGCTCAATCGCTCCGCTTGGAGAACAATGGAGTATAATAGGACTTTTTTCCTCTCCGCTCGCATCCACGTATTTTATACCATACCGTTCTGCATTCTCTACGTCTATCTGGACGGTGGACAGAGCCGAAGCTTTCCCTAATGCATCCACAAAATTAAACTCGAACTTGAGCACGAAATAGAAAAACCGCTGGTCCCAGCACTCTATCAGCACTGGCTTTCCTGCTATTCGCACCAAATCCTCTATAAACCCTTTATTTGCATCATCGCCGTAGAACTCCTTTGTAAATCTTATTGCGACTTCATAATCCTTTGATGAAAATCCTATGTCTTTTAAAACTCGCATGCACCATTCATATTGCTTCTTGAACTCCTCCAACGCTTCTCCCATGTCCCTGCATAAGGTATGCATGTCCGGCATCGTGAACTTTCTTAAGCGCCGAAGACCAACGAGTTCACCCCTTTTCTCCTTCCTGAAGGACGAAGCGAGTTCGAAAATCTTCATCGGCATGTTTTTATATGATATGCTCATGTCTTTACTCATAAGGAATTGCCCGAAGCATGCGGCAAACCGTAAGAACAAATCCGGTTTGCCTCCTTTCCCTATCATCGAATACTGCCTTGCAGGAAACCTCTCGAGATAATCTTTCAGCGATGGATGCCCTGTACTATACATTATGGGTGTCTCCACCTCAACAGCGCCGTATTCAGCTACTGAATTCCTGACGTAGTCTTCCAGTAGCGCCTTTACCATCTTGCCCCTGGGATAAAACCGCAGATTCCCCGGGTCAGAGGAGGGTTCGTAATCCGCTATTTCTAACCTCTTCATGAGCCCCACATGCGGTGGTATCTTATCCACTTCTCTTCTTTTCTCGCTTTCATACACGAAGAACTTCCTCAAGTTCTCTTCTTTTTCTTCAAATCCAAAATCCGCTGTCCTTATAAGTTTTCCTTCTTCATCCATAAAGAAAAAATGAGATTCCGCTTTTTCCTCCGCTTCTAACGCCTTTGACTTCTTTTCTACCTCTGCTTCTTCCGCTTTTGCACTCACACCCACACCCTCAAGAACCTTTATTTTCCTTGACAGTTCGGATAACGGATGCCCTTTGCATCTCAGCGTAAACGATTTATACCAGCCAAAAGGCGCTCTCTTTACTTCCACGTCTCTTGAAAGCAAATCCCCTTCCATCTCTCGCAATATCTCCATGCTCCTCTCCGGCGATGCCAGCTCAGAGCTTAAATGCGCATACGGATACAAAACGATCCTTTCCGCATTAACCTTGTTGAAAACAGAAATAGCTTCTTCTGAAGCCTTCTCTACTACGTATGTTACGTTCTTCTCGTCTTCTCTTTCCACTGCAATGAAAACAACTAATGCTTCTTCTATCCGCTCTTTCTTCCTCGCCTCCTCTATTTCCTCTGCAACTCTCGTCTTCTCTTTCGCTTCGTATTCCATATAATCCGAATGTATGAACAGCAGTTGCAATTTTCACACCTCTTCTTTATTTTAAGAACGTATGCACAAATAATGTCTTAGTTTCTCAATACTAAAATTTTAAGTGCAATTGCTTTGATATATTAAGAAGCATGGAAAGAATAGAAATAAAGACGAGGGAAAGCACCGAGCTCATTGACATTACAGGAAAAGTAAAAGAAATAGTTAATAGTAAAGATGTTGATTCCGGAATATGTGTAATATTCACGAAACATACGACCACAGGAATCATAATAAATGAGAACGAATCCGGGCTGAAACGCGATATCTTAGCACTTCTAAACGAGTTAATCCCAAAAGGGAAAGGATACCTGCATGATAGAATTGATGACAACGCACATTCGCATCTCAGGTCTGTTGTGCTTGGGTCAAGTGTAGCAATTCCGATAGAAAAAGGTAATTTAACTCTTGGGAGATGGCAGAGTATCTTTTTCGTTGAATGCGATGGTCCCAGAAGGAGAGAAGTATGTGTGAAAGTTGTTGAAGGGTAATTATTTTGCCCCAGTATGGTAATGGATATCCGTTGGGCCTGCGGAGCCCAACATCCGGGTTCGATTCCCGGCTGGGGCATCAAACAATTTGTACAGGTATAGCTTGGTAGGATGGTCTGTGTAAATTAAATCCCTTGGAGTTTCGGTTTTGGTAATAGTTTTCATCTCAGCTCAACCCCAAAAAACCGCTCAAAATTATGCTCTATTTCCTCCTCTGCTGCACGCATCTCAATCTTCCGTTGTCTCGCTATCTCCTCATATACCACTTTTACATGCTGCGGAACATTCCTTTCTTCATCGTCAGGCGAAAGATAAGGAGCATCTGTCTCGGTGAGTAAAAGCGAAATAGGTATTCTCTTCGCCACCTTCTTCATGCTCTTGCTTCTCACTATTGACGCCGGCAGCGATATGTAATAGCCTTCTTCGCATATCATATCCGCAAGTTGTGGTTTTCCTGTGAAACAATGAAAAACTGCTTTTCTTATGTCTTCATTCGAAACGATTCTCAAACCTTCTTCTATTGCCTCGCTACCTGTGCCACGCAAGTGAAGCACAACTGGCAAATCAAACTCCTTCGCAAGCCCAAGAAATTCTACAAATACCTCTTTCGTCCTCTTTATCTTTAACGGGTCTCTTACCCAATGGTAGTCAAGTCCTATCTCTCCGATACCCACGATTTTTCGCTTGTTCTCACTTATAAACTCCTCATATTTTCCTATCTCCTGGTCTGTTTTCCCCGCTACGTGTATCGGATGAAGTCCGAAGGTGACGAAAATGAAGCCTTCGTGCATTGCCGCAAGTTTTAACGCGTGCTTTGAGTCGTCAGGCTCTACGCCACTTGACACTACACCCTTTAACACCGCCTTCGCATCCTTTATCACTTGCTCACGGTCAGCATCGTATTCCTTAAACGTCAAATGACAGTGTATATCTATAATTTTAACCACCTCAAACTGATTATGAGTTTAATACAAGTGAACTACTTTTTTCTCTTCCCTGCTGAGCCGCATCTCCAACATAGTTGTGATGTGTACGCTTCATTTACAAACATCACCGGTATCCCTTCCCAGTTCGCTTTGTATTCGCAATTAAGAAGCTTTGATTTGATATTAGTGAGGTGCATAACTGCAGCCTTTATCACCTTCTTCGCAGTCACCGTGACGATAGTTATCGCTTCGCCCACGATTCCAGAGCAACAATATTTAACAGTCATAACTAATCATAAGGTATAAGTATCTAATAGTATCTAATCTAAGTTTAGGTTATATAGTGTAATGGGAAAAACAAGTTCGTAATTGACTAAAACCAATGCGGGCAACTTTGGAGCTTGGATATAATGGAAAATTATCGCTACCGATACAGTATAATTATCAGGTGCAGGGTTTCTTATACGCGAATATAACCGAGCAGCTTGGCGAATTTTTACATGATGAAGGGTTTGTGCATGGCAAGAGGAGTTTCAAGATGTTCACGTTCTCGAGGTTGCGGGGCGAGTATGAGCGTAAAGGAGATAGAATAGAGTTCCGCTCGCCTATACGGCTCACGATAAGTTCTCCTTATGAGCGGTTTATGGAGGAGTTTGCGAATACGCTACTCAAAAGAGAGGAGCTGGAGCTTGGAGGGGGTAAGATTTACGTGGCTTCGATAAGGATTCATCCGGAGCCTGAGATAGGAGCGGAGATAACGGTAAAGACGCTTTCGCCTGTGGTGGTTTACAGCACCGTGCATACGAGTGATGGTAAGAAGAAGACGTATTATTATTCGCCGTATGAAAAAGAGTTTGAGGATTTGGTGGATAAGAATTTGAGGAAGAAGTATGAGGCGTTTTATGCTAAGGAGGCGGGTGCGAGGAGGTTGAAGCTGGAAGTCGTGGGAAGACCGGGAGAGAAGATAGTGAAATACCGTGGGACGGTTATAAAGGGATGGATGGGGAGGTTTATATTGAAGGGGGATAAAAAGTTACTTAAGTTAGGATACGATTGTGGTATAGGAAGTAAGAATTCGCAGGGGTTCGGGATGGTGGAGGTGGTGTGGGATGAAAAGCGAAATAGATAGAATAGTAGAGGATTTAAAGAAGTATCCGGAAGTAGTGGTTATAATCTTATTTGGCTCTTATGCAAAGGGTAAAACGAAACCAATTTCTGATATAGATATTGCAGTGATGTTCAAAGATGCAAATAGGACTTTAGAAGTGGAAATTTCCTGTTTTTCATCCGATATTTTAGATGTCGTTCCTTTTTCACGGCTACCTTTATATATCCAGTTCGAGGTAATCAAATACGGAAAAATCCTGTTTATGCGCGATGAAGAATATTTCTTAGAGGTGAAGATGGGGATATTAAGAGAATATCTGGAGATGTCTTATTTATACGAGAGAATGAGCAGGAGGATACTGGCATGATTAGATTGGCATCCATTATATCGAGGATAGAGCGACATAAGGAGAAGGCAGAAGGACTCGTTGAACAGGATATATCTGATTACCTGATCTTTAATACGCTTGCAATGGAATGTTTTCAAGCTGTAAATTCTGCAATAGAACTTGGCGAATTGATAGTTTCAGATAAGAATCTCGGATTTCCGTCAAGGTATAGAGAAATATTTGAACTGCTTTATGGTGCAAAGCTGATGAGTGAAACGAGTTTAGAGGGTATTAAAAGGCTTATCTTCCTGAGGAATTTGATTGCCCATGAGTATTATACGATTACGGAAGAGGAGTTAAGAGAGATGGGAAGTCTATTGGGGTGTTTGGATGAATTGATAGAGAATGCGAAGAAGGAATTGAATAGAGAAGAGCGAAGAATATGACTGAAGAGTGGAATTGGGATGACGTGGAGAGGATAGTAGTTGTTTTGAAGGATGGTAAGCAGATAGAGCTGAGCGAAGAGGCGGTTAAGGAGATCAGAGGTGCTCTGGTTTTAAAAGCTATTCATGGGATGTGAAGGTTTATATTAGATGAAGATGTAGAGGTGTAACAAGGATGAAATGGGAATGGCGATGTGTGATGATGTTTGGATAGACAAAAGGAGTTGAAGAGAAATGAAAGAGGTGGATTTTGAAAGTGACGGAAAAAAGAATAATGGCAAAGAAAATATTGAAATGACTTTAAATATCACTAATAACTCATGGATAAATAATGGTTTAATCGCCCTTGCCCAAAATTTGATGGAGTGGTTTGAAGATAAAGTGGGTGTGGAGTTTAATGATGATTGTATTACTGTATCGGGAAGAGAAGAAGAACTTTATAATTCTATATCTCAAGCTCTTCATAACATTGCTGCTGAGGGGACATATAACTTTTCTACGGTATTCAAGATTATAAATAATGAGTCAAGTGCTGATTATACAGAACCTAAAGCATATCCTGACAAAAAAGGAGATGGAAAAGCCACGATGGAAATTTTGGATTCTGAAAGAAAAATATTGAAAGATAAGAAGCAGTATGACGGAAAGAAACAACAAATTTGGAAAATGCGAATGAGTTATTTTGGGTCAGAAGACAATTATCTAAAAATAGGATTAAATCTTAAAGATCAAGATGTCTTCCAAAAGTTAAGAAAAAATAAGGATAAAAAAGAAATCTGCCCAGTATGTGGCTCGCCTACAAATAAACTTATAAATATGGGACCGTATTTCAATCCTTTTTCTGGAGAACATCATAATAACATAATTGAGGGTTTCAAATACGATAATAAAAATAGGAGATTTAATCCAGCGACTCATGGAAGAAATTTAGTTCAAGCATGCCCAAAGTGCATTATTTTGTGTTATTTCTCCCTATTCAACCACTACATTCCTTTCTTCTATATTACCGGAAAAGAAACTTATTTGGCAATTCCAAATACAGCAAATATGGAAACGGTGAGGATAATAAACAATAACCTTTCTTTAAAAGGACAATATGTCGATTTTTCTGACCCTCAATGCACTTCTTATTCAACCAATATCAGATTTTTACCACATAAATCCAAATCTGCGTCTATGCTTGCTTTGTTACATAATGTAAAGAATAGGTATTCTGAAATACCGCCCAAAGAACTAAGTTTTCCTTTTATGGAGGTTTCAAAAGAGAAATTTATAGATATGATCGAATGGCTATTTATTTCAAAGAATTCGTATTCAATTACCCACATACGAGCAAACGAAAAAGTTTACGAAATATTAAACCCCCTCAAAGACCCTGTAAACGAAGATAATGTTTTTTTAGTTCCAGATGTCCTATGTAACCTTTCTTTTGACATATTTGATGAAAATAGCATGGAAAAGTTCTATAATGGAATTTTAAAACTCGATACTCAAAAAATTTCTGATGGTTTATTCAAAATGGCAAAGGAAAGTATTTCTAACTCAGACAGAATTTGGATGAGGTTTAGGGCTCAAGGAAGTTCTCCCCTCTACCTATTTAAAGAATTATTCTTAGATAAAATAATGGAGGTATCAACAATGTTGGAAGAAAAAGTAAGGAAGGCATGTAAAGAAGTGGCAGAAACCATAGGAAAGGGCTTTAGTGAAGATGTTGGCATGATGACGAAGTTTGCATATGCTTCCAGTCCCGCAGATTTTAGAAGTGCCATAGAAGATGCATCATTCAGGCTGGCAAAAACAAGTGCATTAAACAAAGATAAGAACTATTGGTTGGGCGAAGATAGTATGGAAATGCTTTTTGGATCTCTGGAAAGTGCAAAATTTGATGACATTAAGAGCTATTTCGTTGCATTCATGAGTGTTTACGCACTTTCAGAGAATTATAAAAATAGAAAGACACAAGGAGGTAAATAATATGAAAGAGAAATGTATCGTGGCGACCTGGTTGTTCAAGACCGACTTGTCAAATCTGAATGCAGGGGAAGGTAGCACTAACCTAAAAGAAATAAAAACGTACAAAAACGGGTTGCCATATATTTCGGGACAATCTGTAAGGCATGCGTTGAGAGAAGCAATTCGGAGAGAGTATCCAGATAAATTCAGGTGTACTGTTGAGTTCCCGTGTGGGAATATAAAAGACTGCTGGCTTTGTGACATGTTTGGATATCTGTTGCCCAGCGAGGGGGCGAAGCGATGGAGCCCAGTAAAAGCATCTCCTGCATTAGGACAGATTAAAAGTCCTGTTGCAACGGATATGATTCTTAGGCTTGTAAATGATATAGAATGTCCTCAGTGCAATGAAAAGATAAACCCACTGGTAAAGGGAGTACGGGAAGAAGGAAAGAAAGAGATTAAGCAAGGAGCAAAACTTAAATGTCCCAAATGTGGTAAAGAATTCGAAGCTCCGTATGGCATAAGACAGGCTATTGCATACAAACAACTAATTGAGAATATTTACCGGGTTAGTGTATCCATAGATATGGCTGCATTGGGTATGGAGGAAGTGCCAATAATTGAAGGTAAAGGCACGGATGCTAAAATAAATGGAATCAACCGCAAAGATTTGTATGGAGACAACACTGAATCTGAGAGGAAAGGAAGAATTAGAGCTATTTTAAGTGCGATTTCTAACATCAGCGACTTTGCAAGTCAGAGTCGAGAACTGACAAATGCTACACCAGACGTGATATTGCTGAGTGTTCAGGAGCAATACAACCATAGGTTATCTTCTGCGTTGCAAATGGATGAAAAAGGATGCGTAAATCCTCAAATGTTCAAGGAGATATTAACAGATTGCTTAGCCATACCGCAAACAAAAATTTATGCGGGGTTTATCTCAGGGATCATCAACAACGAAGAGGATATAATATCCATTCTCAAAGACGAAGATTTGAAAAATAAGGGTTTAGTTTTGTGTAACACACCGAGAGAAGCAATCCAAGAGGTGATAGAACTATTCAATGGTGAATCTATAAATGAAAATGCTAAAAATTGACTTAGATATACCGTTCTGGTGTTCCTTCACAGAATATGGGACAACGAATATACAACAGACATATCTGTTCCCACCTCCGCCAACAATATTTGGAATGCTCCTCAATGCACTGGGAAAACCAGCGGTCCATACAATTACCGATGACAATGCAAAGCAACGGCTTGTTGAGGAATACCTGCACGATTACTCTAAGTTACGATTTTCGATAGTCGTACGAGACATGGGAGAAAAAATCGATGACTACTTGAATATTTTGAAAGGGAATAGAAAAATCGAAGATGTAGAGGCGGATTTAAAGAATAAAATAACAGAAAAATTTGGGTCGCTTGATGATTTAGAGATAGATAAAAAAGAGATCAATAAAATCGCAAATATATTGAAGAGAAGGGATATAGATGATGAGTCCTTAAAAAATATCAGGGAGGTACTAAAACAAAAGGGAGCAACTATCAAGGAAATAACTGACCTCTTTGATTTTATTGAAAAATATTGGCGATCATTACCTGAGATATTAAAATACGAGATACGTAAATATTGGCTAAGGAGCCAGATAAATCGGCAGAGACTGATCCAACCGAGATATACTATTTACATCCAATCTTCAGATGATTCTGGCGGTTATTCTCTGAACAGTCTTTCATCTCATCTAAGAAATCCTAAAAGACCGTTATATCTGGGCGAGAGCGATGGCATAGTTGATGTTGGTATTAAGGGAGATGCCATAGTTGAAGTTGAAGATGATGTCTGTGCCTCCTCAAAAATATCCTCTGTACTGCCCGGGATATATCAAAACACCCAATTAGTGAAGATACCCGTAAAACTGAGATACGACTCAAGTGAAAAACATAATCTATTGTGTTCCGTCCCACTTGGCGATATAGGAAAAAAAGTCCCTTGCATTAACGTTTATGGTGAAAACATTGTCTTCCTATGAAGTTTTAGCAAAAAGTGATGGATGCACAACATTAGATCGGCACACCGAGGATTGCAAATCTGTGCTTCACTACTTTCTTTCAACGAATAAAGAAGTGCTGAAGAATTGGTGCAATCACAATAGGATAGATTTTGATAAATTTCAGTTAGGTGCAGAATTAGCAACGCATTATCACGATTTTGGCAAAGCCACGAAAAAATGGCAAGAAGAGGCAAGAAATGAAGAATCAAATCTTCCTCCACATGCTCCGTACTCCGGCTATTTCCTACTTCAAGAGAATAAATGCAAAGATTTGGATGATTGTATTATCCCTTTTCTTACAGCTATTTCGCATCATTCATTACTCACAGAATCCTCTTGGAGTAATCTGGGGTATCCCTCTGAGTTCTTTTTTGAATATTTGAAAGAGTTTAATAAAAAATCAGGTTTTACTTTACCCTCTATAAATCTACCTTGGACAGATTATTTTAAATGGTTTAAGGATTATCAAAAGAATTGCCAGCGTTCAGAATTTAGAACCGTATGGGGCGAGAATAAACCAATAAATACAATATTTAAAGCAAAATATTGTCTTATGCTTTCCTTACTTACGACATCTGATGGTATCGCCAGTAGATTTGAAGAGGAGAATATACCCAAGTCTGACAGAAGCAATAAGTTAAAAGAGTGGTTTCCATCGCCAAAAATGGTTTATGAGAAAATCCAAAATGTCGAGGGTAAAAAGGAATTAACTGATATACAGAAAGATATTTTAGGTTTATTTTCCCCATCTTTGTGCTTAAACGGAAACATAAAGCCAGTAAGAATCGAAGCCCCCTGTGGTGAAGGAAAAACCTTAGCGGCTCTGATGTATGCAAAAGGGCTGTTCAAAAACGAAATAATCAACAGAGTTATTTTTGTCCTTCCTACCCAAACAACGACCAACAACATGTTTTACGAATTTGAAAATGAGTATGGCATTCCATCAGAGTGGATTGGGATATACCACTCAGAGGTGATGAGTTTTTTTATAGAAAAAGAAGAAAAAGAGGATAATTCCAGTGATGCTTTCCCTATCCGTGATCAAAAATATTGGAGCGTTTTCTATTCAAAACCGTTCAATATTTCAACGATAGATCATCTCTTGTTATCTCTCGTTAATGGCTATAAATACGCAGCCAGAGCATTTGGGAATATACAGAACAGTCTTGTCGTGATAGACGAGATTCATTATTATGACTCGCATACGATCGGAATGATTGAATGTCTTTGTGAGATATTAAGATACCTAAAAATCCCTCATATTCTTATGAGTGCAACTATACCAGAACAAGTAAAAGAAAAGTTTAGTGAGGATTATATAAAAAGGAGGAGCAGTGGATTAGATGCAAATGGCAATGAGAAACAACCTTATAAAATCAGATATCACAAAGAACCAATATACGACTCGGAAAACGAGGTTTATTCCAATATTTTCATTGATTTAATACATAACTCGCCAAGCCTCAACATTGGTATCATCGTTAATACTATCGCAAAATCAAAGGATATATTTAACAAGTTGAAATCAAAATTCCCCAAACGGCAGATATTGCTTTATAATTCGGAATTCATGCGCAAAGATAGACCGATCAAAGAGAATATTCTGAGATTATTTGGTAAAGGCATAAATACAGAACTAAAAAACGATGAAATTGACTATTGTAAAAGGTTTGGTTTCGATCCAAATGAAAGTGTCATCTTTGTTGGAACACAAGTGGCAGAAATAAGCCTAAACATATCCTTTGATTTATTGATTTCTGATTTGGCGCCCATGGATTCTTTAATTCAACGAGGGGGTAGGTTGCATAGAAGGCAGAGTAACTTTATCGCTAAGGAATGTAATTGTGAACAGTGCCAAAGACTTGATTTAGATTATGAGTACAACCTTCATATATTTGATACAGGCAAACTATGTTATCCGTATTACACTCGCGAAGATGATAAATTGATGGGAGAAGTCATAGAGAACACTAGAAAAGAGATCGCTTCCGAGCCCAGTTATACATTCGAGAATGGGATAAAGGCGATGAATGAGGTATATAAAAATGGAAATTTGTTTAAGGGCTTTAATCCCCATGTAAGCTTTTGGGACCCCTATAAAGAAGATCTTATCTTTGGAAAAAAACCGTTTAGAGATGAGGAAAAAGGTGGACAGATGAGAATTTTGACAAGAACAATAGATAGACAAAAATTTGACGTATTACCTCAAATATTTGAATACGAAAATGAAGAAATACCAGCAGGAAATTTTATTCAAAAGATACATACTGATAATAGATTTGTAAAAAAGGGCAAATTAAATTCTCATGGGATTAATGAAATATCAAAACATTTACTGAAAATCAGTCCTCAGAGGTATTTCTTTATAAATCATGGCGAAAAGAATCTTATAGAATCATTTAAATTCATCAGAGTTGTAAACCAAGCCTATACCTTTGATTTTGGGTTGCAAGATTTAGATTTTATCATCTAACATTCTTCTCCCAAACTCATCAAACACATTTTTAAAGAACAACAATGCCTCACATCACCGGAAACCTGATAAACGCATACTACGTATGCAAGAGGAAACTATGGCTCTACGCTCATGAAATAGGACCAGATAGGA
The DNA here is from genome assembly GCA_017883965.1 of Candidatus Methanophagales archaeon. GTDB lineage: Archaea > Halobacteriota > Syntropharchaeia > Alkanophagales > Methanospirareceae > JAFNKG01. The sequence goes on from JAFNKG010000044.1 coordinate 20,835, forward strand.
GCCATCAGTTATTAGAAATAGGCAGATTATACGACACGTCCACGTATAAGCGAGACAAGAAAGAGATAACAGGGGAAGGAATGAAAATAGACCTACTAAAGAAGCGAGAAGGAGAATTATTGGTTGGAGAAGTAAAAAAGACATCAAAATTTGAAGCAGCAGCGAAGATGCAATTAGCATACTACCTGTACCGGCTGAAGGAACAGGGAATAGAGCTGGAAGGCGAACTGCTCGTGCCGAAAGAGAAGAAAAGAGAACGGATAAAACTTGATGACGCACTAATAAAAGAACTTGAATCAGCAATTGAAGAAATCGAAACGATAATAAACAGCGATAAACCGCCGGCAGCGGAAAAGGTCAAATACTGCAGGAATTGTGCGTACGAGGATTTCTGCTGGTCGTGATTCTGGCATTGTTATAACCAAAGACGTTTATAAAGAGGAAAAAATAAATGATAAACGAATACTTATGATACCCACGTGGGCATTCGTGCGGTTTAAACAGGAGTTTCTTTATAGATGAAGATGAAGATCTTATTTTGCAAAACATGAGATTAGAAGAGAAGAAGAGAGAAGCATTAGAAAAGTTTGTAGCTAAGTTGAAAGAACGTTTAGGTGACAAAATATGGGGTATTTACTTATTTGGGAGCTTAGCAAAGGGAACAGCTACGGAAGAAAGTGATATAGATATATTAATAGTTTACTCAGATTTTGAAGAACGCAGCCTTCTGGAAGTGGTAAGCGAGATAGGATACAAGATACTCATGGAGACGGGAGAATTAATCGAGGCTATTCCCATGTTGAAGGAGGAATACGAAAGCTCTTTAGGACGTTCTCCTTTCCTGTGGGAAGTCTTGCAATTCGGAACACCCATTTTCACTCGATTGAAAGGGACGGAATGGGAACTCGAATTTAAGGATTATTTAGGATTAGCTGAAGAATACCTTAGCTATGCTCAGGATGCTTTTGCGGAAAACAAATTGCGTTTAGCAATTGATTGTGGGTATAATGCCTGTGAACTTTTAGCAAAAGCGCTGATTATTAATGAACGAAATCCTTTAGCGGGTTCTCATGGCGGTATTGTGAGACAATTCGGCAAGATTTTTATCCAAACCGGGAAAGTCGCAGAGCATTTAGGGCGGGATTTTCATCTGGCTTTAGAACTTAGAGCGAAGGCACGGTATAAACCCCGGGCTAAACTCGATATTAAAGATGCGGAATTTATAGTTAAGTTGGCACAGGGGTTTATCCTCATTGCGAGGAAAGAATTGCAAAAGGAACGTGAATAATTGATAACAATGCCAAAAATAACCGGAAACCTCGTCAACGCATACTACGTCTGCAAGAGGAAGTTATGGCTATACGCGCATGAAATAGGACCTGATAAGAGCCACCAGTTATTAGAAATAGGCAGACTATACGACACGTCCACGTATAAGCGAGACAAGAAAGAGATAACAGGGGAAGGAATGAAAATAGACCTACTAAAGAAGCGAGAAGGAGAATTATTGGTTGGAGAAATAAAAAAGACATCAAAATTTGAATTAGCGGCGAAGATGCAGCTCGCATACTACCTTTATAGTTTAAAGGAGCAAGGAATAGAGCTGGAAGGCGAATTACTCGTGCCGAAGGAGCGAAAAAGAGAACGGATAAAGCTTGACGACCCGCTAATAAGAGAACTTGAAACATCAATGGAAGAAATCGAAGCGATACTAAACAATGATAAGCCGCCGGTAGCGGAAAAGGTGAAATATTGCAGGAATTGTGCCTATAACGATTTCTGCTGGTCGTGATAATTATGTATATGTGCGTTATGTATAAATACATAAAATAGTAATGAAAAGAAAGAAGAAAAATGAAGAACCCATTCAGGTATGGCGAAGTAGTAAGGGGAGAAGATTTTGCAGACAGGGAAATAGAGCTGGAAGAAATCATAATGGACATGAAAGCAGGTCAGACTATCTTCCTTATCTCACCTCGGAGATACGGAAAAACGTCCTTAATCATGAATGCCCTTGAGAAATTACAGAAGGAAGGTTTTCTTACCGCTTACAGGCTTCATCCCGAAAGTCAATATAGATCGAGGTACATCCTCCATCTTATCCTCGGCGGTGATAAACAATATCATATT
>JAFNKG010000121.1 GCA_017883965.1 Candidatus Methanophagales archaeon
TGGGAATCTCCTCCATCTGAGCAACGCCACCAAAGACGAACAAGGTTATGCTCCTTATATTTGCGCCATAACTCTGTGCAACGAAGGAGTGAGTGAGCTCGTGAAAGAGTATGGTTGAGAAAAAAAGGACTGAAGTAATTGCACCAAGCAGGTATTTGTGCCATGCCGGGATATTCATGCCCCCAAAACCAATAGTTATGTCCCATATTTTTACGTCGCTAATCGCAAATATCTGGATAAAAAGCAACAAAATTAATATAAATGTCACGTGCAGCTTTATCGGTATCCCACGGATACTGCCAATCTGGTAAGACCACTTCATTTCAATCCCTCATACGATTTAATTCTATTTTATTGTTCTTGCATATTTTATATTATTCCTTTGTTATTGAAAATCGTTGGCACTCCAAGCTCTCATACTTCCATTATGCCTCAAAAAATATTCTTCAGCATCTTATTTTATTCTATTCCGGCAGTTTTATCTCTTTTGCATTTTCCCATAAGCCGTGGATATTGCATAACGCTAAAGCATGAATAGTTCCCGGCTTCTTGATTCTCATTGAAAACGCAACTTCGTGGTGCGTATAGACAGGTCCCTTGTTAGGACCTTCGGTAGATTCGCCATGCGCAGAGAACTCAAAATTACCCACGTGATAGCTGAACTTCTCTCCTTCTGGATGAAAGAAGACATTTATCCATCGGATATGATGTTCGGTTGTATTAGGATGTGCTATCCCCTTACCAAGAGTGACTTTCACCACAAAGAACTCTCCTGCCTTCACTTCAGAAGGGCACTCGATTGCTGGCACATGCTTCTCCTCTTTCCAATCAGCATACTGAAGACGCTCCCCTAATCTATCAGCCATTATTCACCCCAGCTTTCTATATCTTCCAATATTGTCTCAAAATCCTCCTCGTGCTCTATTTCATCCTCGAGAATTTCTAAAATAACATGGTAGGTTACTGGGTCTTTGTGCCTTAGTATATCCAATAGCTTGTTGTAAACATCAATGGCGCATCTCTCACCATCTATAACCTGTTTTAATATCTCTACTGAGTCGGGATTTGCAGGGTCTGCATATTTACAGTTTGCTTTCTCGTTCAATTCCGTTATATTTGTTATGGGTGTTCCTCCTAAATGCATTATCCGCTCCGAAAGCATTTCTGCATGCCTTAATTCATCTCCCGCATGTTCTGTGAGTTCTGAAACCACTTCGTTCCTCCTTCGCCCCTTTACTATTTGTGCAGATACCCAATACTGGTAGTATGCCAGCCACTCATCTGCGTAAGCGTTCTTCAACAGCTCTATCAACGTTTTTACATCCACCTGCACAATTTCTCTTCCTTTTGTTCCCATTTTCTTATCAACGCCGTTAATATTCTATTCCAACATCCTATAAAAGGCTTTAAGTAGAAATAACACCTGTCAGAGGCATACAGAAAGAACAGCCTCAAAAGTTTTTATTGCGCTCTTCGCTGATAAAAAATGGATTCTTCTGGAAATGGATATTCAAAATCCTCTTCTTTTTCTTCTTTCACCTTCTTTTCACCAGCTAAAAATTTCCTTATACCTTCAGGATTCAAATAGTAATAATATTCCACAAGCTCAGGTGTTTCTTCTCTTATGCAGGTGATAATCGTTCTATCTATGAGTTCATAGAGTATTTTCCTCACCTCTTTTGGTGTCATACCACAAGCTCTGGCAATATCCAGATCTCTGACTCCTCTATCCAGAGCCATATTGGAGAGTATATTAACCCCTTTCTCGCCCCAATATTTTTTAACATTCCTGATCAGCTCTCTTCTCTCCTTTTCAACGAGAAAATCAATCCCTTTTTCAATCTTAAATTTTTCTACTTTTTCTTTTAATTCTTCAAGATT
>JAFNKG010000122.1 GCA_017883965.1 Candidatus Methanophagales archaeon
ATCTATAGCTGAGAAAATAGTCCTGTATCTACAAACTGTGTCCGAAATCGTTAATCAAAGCCTGCAAAAAATAGCAATTGCTTTTGTGACGGGAAATAAATAAATCCGTGTAATCTGTGGTTTAAAAAATGTCCGACAAGAGGCGAAAGGCAAGAGGCTAAAGGCTAATGGGTAAAGGCGATTTTAAAGAACTTAGCGTTTGGCAGAATAGAATGGTAAAGACCTTGCTGTTTACGTCTATCAAATAACAAAAAGGAACTTTTAAGGAGATAGAGAAAGGGTGTATAGAAATATCACGTATGCTTTCAAAATTAATATCGGCACGGTCTAAAACCTTTTGCCCTTAGCCATTTGCCTTTCACCCTTTCCCCAAGGATAAAATAAACCTCTGGCTACCAAAAAACCGCAAGGAACTGAAACAACACTTAAACGACCCTTTATTCAAAAACGCTTACTTCCTGATGCTCTCTTCCGTAACATCCGCAGGCTCCGGCATCAAACTTTAGGAAAGTTTGATCAACAAACTTTTAGAAAAAGTTTGACCAAAATGCTTCGCTATCTTCTGGCTCATCGCAAACCTTTCTTTTAAAAAGAAAGCTTTACCAAAGAAGCAAGTTTTTTTTTCTTTTAGCACTGTGGGGCTCCGCCCCATGACCCCGAAAACCCTGTAAGGGTTTATCTTTCTTTAGAAAGAAAGTGTATTGACGCCTGTTCTTGCTTTTGGGTTTGGTATTTTTTTAACATCACGGATTTTTCCTTATAAGCTGATCCCAGCAGTAAAAAGGGAAATTGTCAACGATATTTTTCATTTCGCCTCTGGAAACTATTTTGCAAGGATATTCAAAAGTAATATAAATAACAAGCTATAAGAATATAATGGTGATCGAAATAGATGGTAATAGATATAAAAGAAGCATCTAAACTCTTGGAATTCATCAAGGGGATGACTCCAGAGGTGGAAGAGGGAATCGTGGAGAAGATGGTGGGGAAATTTAAAGGGGTAGTTCCAGAGGGGAAGAGCAGTGTGGAATATCTGAAAGAGTTGAGAGAAAAAGAGTATGATTAGAGCTTACGTAGATACAAACGTTTTTCTGAATGTCTGGAATGAGGAAATCGACCCAAAGAGTGGAAGAGAGCTTTGGAAAGGGTCAAAAGTGTTTTTAAATAGGATCGAAAAGGGCGAATATGATGGGATTACATCGCTTACAACACTCATGGAGATAGTTCATGTCTTCAAGGTCCGAGGGAAAGACTACAATGAAGCTTTGAAGGATCTAAGAAAGCTGGGGATTCGCGTTCTTGTTCCTGATTCCTGGACCATGATTAAAGCATTTGAATATGAGATAGAGCGTGATTTGGATCCCTACGACTCAATAGCGTTTGCGATAGCGGAATCTGCAGGAAGCGAGATATTTGTGACAAGGGACGAAAAGCTGAGGAGAAAGATTGGAAGACTCATAAGGGCTTTAGAGCCAGAAGAGGTTTAGATTGACATTATAATGCTTTTCTGATTGAAAATAAATAAATCCGTGAAATGGAAAGATGGTAGGTGAGTGGATGTAGGGCAAAAGGCGAGAGGCGAAGGGCGAGAGGCAAGAGGCGAGAGGCTAATGGGTAAAGGAGGTTTTAAAGAACTTAGGGTTTGGCAGAATGGTAAAGACCTTGCTGTTTACGTCTATCAAATAACAAACACCGGAGATTTTGCAAAGGATTATGGTTTAAGAGATCAAATCAGGCGTGCGGTAATATCCATTCCGAGTAACATTGCAGAAGGCGATGAGAGAGAAACTGATAAAGAGGCTGTTCGGTACTTTTACATTGCTAAAGGGTCATCTGCTGAAGTATTGACACAGGCAACTATTGCCTTTGAAATAGG
>JAFNKG010000045.1 GCA_017883965.1 Candidatus Methanophagales archaeon
TATAGAGGAGAGCATTAAAAAATAAGCGTTCTTAAACAAAGGGTCGGTGAGGTGTTGTTTGAGTTCCGTTAGGTTTTTGGGTATCCAGAGGGTCATGGTATCAGTACGGGGATGCGTGATGGGTAATGCGTGATGCGTGATCGGTGATGGGTAACGCGTGATGTGTGATATATATATGAAAGTTCTTCATTTTATACCCATTACTCATTACCCTTTACTCATCACAGATTACACAGATTACACGGATTTATTTATTTTCAATCACAGAAGCTTTAGCTAAAGGCGAGCTTATCTTCTATCCCCATCTCTCTGAGAAGAGCATCCCAATTGATTGTTTTAACACCAATATCTTTGAGATGCAGTAACTTTGAATCCTCGGTGAGCAGGATTCCAACAGTGCACGATTGTGCCAGGATTACAGCATCGAAAAAGCTGAGTCCAAGTATTTGAAATTCGTTGAACTTCTTATCATCCATTGCTCTATACCCGTGTATCACGACTTTTTCATCAGCGGATACGACAGATAGACCCTCATTGAACTTTTTATTAACCTTAGACCGATTTCCTATCTTTAGACTCTTAGCTTTTGCCTCAATGATGGAAATTTCACTTAAATGAATCCTTTCCACTGACTTTATGACCTCTTTATACACAGTTCTGGAGAATCCTTTTACGTCTATGTCAAGATAGAAAAATGGCATGACGTATGTTGTATCCAGGTATAACTCGCGGAACTTCATATTATCTCTCCAAGAGTTCTTTTTCCAATATCCTTCGCTCTTTTTTAACCTCTTTTTCGCTTACCGTTGCTATTGCATCCTCATCTAACAGGTTGGTTATTGTTTTTCGCTTCCTTAAGATGACCTCGTCACCTTTCACTACCGCAATGAATTCACTTCCGGGGTCCAGACCTATCTGTAATCTCAGCTTCTTTGGCGTGTATAATTCCCCCTTCTTTCCTACCTTTACTACATATCCGGACATTTTATTTTCTCCGAATAAAATTGATTTTCTGAATACTTAAACTTATCGGTGTATCTGACAATAATAACCCTTCCAACAAAACCTAAAAGCATGCCAATGATGGCGCCGGTGAAAATGATGCCGGTGCCTTTAACTTATGGTATTGCTACAATGTCCTTCAGTAAACCATAACCATAAATCCGTGAGATTATTTATCCTTTGACATCCAGCCACAGATGAAGTGAGCGATACACTTCTTCCTTACCTTCTTTTCCGTAAACGCTTTTATTAAAAGTGTTTTTAAACAATAAAAACTCTAATTTCTGATCTTCTCCTGCTCTTGTAGCCCTGAATGCAAAAGTGTGCTCCCATGTCGCATTATGCGTTAGCTCGATGCTCTTTTCATCTATCACTTCTCCGTTAAGCCTCACTTCCAATGGATATGTAACATTTGCATATTCGTGATTTACAATGCCTATTATCACTGTTCCTTCTTCTCCCACCTTTAGATTTGTGGGATATTCATCTGCTGTTCCGTTTGGACCGAGAACATAAAATTCCGTGAACTTCTCTCCTTCTTTTGGCGTTATTATTATATAAACGGTCATGGAAATTGCGAAGATGATTGAAATAATCAGAACAACAGTCAATATCCTGTCTATTTTTGTATTAGTCATGATATATAATTCATTGGTTGTATGTATATTATTCCTTCTGCTTTTTTACCGAAGGTAAGACAAGACTAAGACTTCTCTTTAAAAGTTTTAGTGCAGTTCAGGACACCGCCAACCAGAGTAGCAATTACAATTGGATAGAACACTGTTGCGATACCAAAACTGTCGCTTACCAAACCAAGGATTAGGCGAGAAATAGCCGCGAAGCCGAAACCCGCGAACATTAACAATCCAAACGCTATTCCTGTTCTTGACGGCTCTATTTCCTTGCCTATCGTAGTTATTATAGCAGGGAGAACAGTTGGAAAAATCAAGCCTGCAAGTGCTAATGCCATAATAGCCCAGAATAGAGGTAGGAAAGAAACAACTAAAAACAAAGGAGTAACGAGGAAAAATCCAATAGCCATCACCTTTCGCTCGTCTACAAAGTCGGATAAATGTCCACCAACAAATTTACCTATCGCTCCTCCTGCTGTAAAAACGCATGTTATCGTCACTGCGAACTCAGGACCTAATCCCTTTGCTTCATTAAGGAAAATAGGGATGAAAGTCAATGCACCACCGATAACGAACCCGAATAGCCCCTCTATTACGTATATCCTTCTTAACGAACCTGTGCTTATGATTTGCCGCAGAAAAGCTTTTAATTCCAGGTCGTTGGCATTAGTATTAGCACTGACATCGGAGAAGAACTTTTGTTCCTTTCTCCATCCTCCTTCTCGTTCGCTCTTCATCATCATGAAGAGTAGAAAAGCGAAAAAAACCGCTGGAACTGCTAAAAATAAATAAACGAAACGCCATCCGTAGTAAAAAGAGATAAATGCTGCTATTAACGGCGTTATAGCCATTCCTATGCTCGCTCCGGTCTCGTGCACGCCATAAGCTCTCCCTCGTTTTATCTTGAATGATTTTGTGATAGAGGATAGAGCAGAAGGATGATAGAAACTGAGAAAAAAGCCCATGATGATAAAAATAAGGGTAAGCGACAAAAAATTGCGAGAGAGCAGTAGAATAGCTGCGAGAATAGCAGTGAAGAAGAAGCCGAGACTTATCAGCATTATTCCATCGAATCTATCGGATAGCAGACCAGCCAGTATGCTCCCCAGTCCGATAGCAGCCGCAAAAGCAAAAGAGAGCAGCCCTACCGCGGTGTACGTTAATTGAAACTCATCCATTACTAAAAGTGACAGTACGGGGAGTGCAGCAGCCATGACGTGCATTAAACCATGTGACGCCGTCAATGGTAAAAGAGTAAGTGTGGAAGCCATGTTCTTTTCTGTTTTCATCCTATTTTTATTAGTATTTGTTTAAAAATTATTTAAATTGTTTTTAACCGAAAACTTTTTTATACTACGACATTTTATGATAAGCAATAAATTGATGAAGAGGGGGAGTGAAAAGGAAGAAGAAAATCAGGGTTCAGTGGTCAAAAAACTTTGTTTATCCGTAATTGCTCTCGTGGGGTTGATACTGACGGGTGTTTTTCTCTGTCCCGTTTGCTTAGTCGGAGTTTGCATCGCTGGGACCGCGGCACATTTCAATATGCCGCTATGCATCATCAACACCGCCACAGGCATTGTCATTCTTTCACTTGCGCTAAATATCAATCACGTTCTTAAAAAATATCGTACCGAATTTAAGTTTCAGCTTACAATCATTACCATTCTCATTTTTTTACTTGTGATTGCTATTTACGATGTGGTTGGGCTTTTGTGAGTGCCTCGAGCATAATTTTTGCTGACCCTTTTAAAGACTTTATTTTCAGGTTAAATTCCTTAGCAAAGTTTTCAACCGTTTCTGAGTATTCCCTGTCGTCCTCGTCAGCTTCGGAATAGCATATTTTCACGACCCTTCTGTAATGGTTCTTCATGAGTTTTATTATCCGCGGTATGTCAGCAGCAGCACTTCTGTTCATCCTTCCCGCCATAATATTTATAGTAGATTCCAGGATTACCTGAGGCTCCTTTATGATTGATGCCCCTGCGGGAGTCATAAAAAAAGTCCCTATTTCTTCGCACAGCAACGACTGAACCTTTTCTCTACCAATCGCAATCTCTATGCAATTGTTTAATATCTCTCCTTTTTTGTCCCTTGGTATTACCACGGGAACCTCTGCTTCTCTGACTATTTTTTCCACTTCTTTAACACTATTTCCACACAACCCGTATCCCAATATGACAAAATCCACCACAGAACTCATCTTTTTTATACCATCTTCAATCTCAGCCAGTAGTTTATCAGGGCAGTCGTGCATTCTCAACTCCATCACTTTAATAATCAATGAATCGCTGATGCCATTTTCACGAATTTCCTTTTCTATCCTCTCTATCGTTTTTTCTTTTATTTTTATATGCATATCATCCTCAGCCAATTCGCACGAAAAACCCTCATTCACTCTTTTAGTTATTACGTCCATCGCGGGATTATAGGTTTCCGGCAGCACGAAAAATATATTATCCACGCCTGTTTTCCTAATCACCGCTTTTATTTCTTTTCTTAAAATCTCGCAGGTGATGATTCCGATGTGCATTGTTTTGTTCCATGAATTAATTTATGGTCGGTGAACCGCTAACGCTTATTTCTCCTTTTATCATTCATCGCCCACCCTTGAATGAAACCGCCGCTCGGAAACCAATTCTTCCCAGATAAAATATCTTGCCCGGATACTTCCCCCTCGCCTTCTTATTCGCCTCAACACTCGTATCTCCGATGAAGTAATCACCGCTATCCACCTCAATCGCCACGAACTTGCCTCGATAATCTCTCTCCAGTTCTTCGGAAATCTTCTTGAAGAGCTCACGCCCTTTTTCCCTATCTTGCGAATGTCAACTTCAAATTCCATATTTACTTACTCCTCCAACACTTCTACGCCATATTCATCTTCGAGAAAAGCAATAACATCCGCTCTGTTTATCCTTTGCTTGTTTGGCAGCTTCTTTTTTTGTATCTTCCGCTCTTTTATTCGATACCCGGGTCTTTTTAACGAAACTGAAACATCCATTCCATATATCCCTACCTTAGGGTCGTAACGGATGCCAAAGTCGGTATGCTCTTCAACGCCAAAAGAGAAATTACCGTAAGTGTCAAATTGACTCATAAGCAGTCTATTTTGTATTTTAAAACTTCGTTTGAGGAACTCCACAGCACGCTCTCCTCTTAACGTGACTTTACACGCAATGGCTTCGCCTTTTTTTATACCATGTGGCTGTATGGTCCTCTTAGCCGTTCTCTCAATCGGTTTTTGACCCGCAATATGCTCTAAAAGCTTCTCTGCTTTTACTAACTTCTCTCCACTTTCGCCCACACCCATGTTTATCACTACTTTATCCACTTCCACTCTTCTCATCGGGTTTGCTGCCATTTCTTTCCCCTCCTTTACTTATGCTTTATTATACTATATTCTTACGAATTTAACCCCGGCATCTCTATTTTTTTCTCGCCCACCACGAAGACATAATCCTCGACGGTCTCGAAACTCCCTTCACCCTCAAGTGGTTTTATCCTCACTACATCTGGCTCTGAACTCCTTACTATCTTTATCTCCTCTATTTCACCAGTCTGAGCAGAGTGCTTACCCCCTAACACCACCACTTTACTCCCTTCTTTATATGCAAAGTGCTGCAATATCGCGTTATCTGGCACTGAAACCATCAATGAATCGCGCGTTTTTATTTCCTCACCGCGTTCTCCCGGAAGAATGTTTCTACCATCATGCAAGTTCAATTGTATCTTTCCTTCTTTTATCATCCTTTTACCGTCCACCCGGCATAGTTTTTTCGATGTCTCTTCCTCACCTATTTCTACCAGCGACAACCTGCCCTTCTTGTCCAAAAGCATCATATAATTGGTTTTTACGAGGGGAATGGAAAGAATATCAAAGATACCAACCGGGAACTTATGGTCTTTCCTCGCTTTTCCATTTACTACCACATTGCTTTCGTTCAATATCCTCTTCGCTTCTCTACTATTGTCCGCTAACTTCAGCATATCCCTTACGACCAAAAGCAAAGGCATGCTTCTATCCTCTGGATGCGGTCCTGGTCTTGGTTTTACCGTCCAGTATGACACTTTCCTTTCTATTTTCCAGCTACGAGGTGCTGCTATTCTTTTCTGATGTTTTCCCATTTTTATTTTAGTTCTCCTATCCTCATTCGCTCCGCTCACGCATAAGCATGTTTCACCAAATCTTCTGCTTTTTCTTCGAACTCATGCTGTGCTTTAGGCGTTGTAGTCGGTTTCACGGTCTTAATAGCGGCTTCAAAATGCTTCTTATTTGCTACTACGTTCTTCAATGCATCTTTAATATGTTCCTCGGTTATACCAGAAGTGATGAACTCACGCAAAGCAGACATTACCGCTTCTTTAACGATAGCCGCTATATCTGCACCGACATAGCCATCAGTCATTTCCGCAAGCTCTTCTATCTCTACATCCTCTCCGATAGGCTTTCCTCTCAGATGAACCTCGAAAATTTTCTCCCTCGCTTCTTTATCCGGTGATTGTATGTATATCAATCTATCAAGTCGTCCGGGTCTCAGTAATGCCGCATCTACTATATCCGGTCTGTTTGTCGCCGCTATGACAATCACATCCTTTAATTCCTCTAATCCGTCCATTTCTGTTAATATCTGTGAAACCACTCGCTCTGTTACATGCGAGTCATAACCAACCCCGCGAACAGGTGCGATTGAATCTATCTCATCGAGGAAAATGATACACGGAGCAGATTGCTTCGCCTTTCTGAATACCTCGCGAACTGCACGTTCACTTTCCCCAACCCATTTCGAATTATGAAGTATAAATGGTAATTCACCACCAACAAAAGAAGAAGCTTCTGTTTCCACATCGAACATGACTTGAGGACTTGCTTGTTCCTTATTTATTAGGTTTACCCAATACAAGTCGCCATAGGCAATCATTCGCAGGCTCTTGTACGCTTCGCCACTCTTAAATTCTTCATCCGCATATTTCTCTATATATTCCATCATTCTCCGCAATCTTAGTAACCCGCATCTCTTTCTTTTGCTAATCACACCTTCAAACAGACCTTCTGGAATTTCTCTATCGTATCTCAATCCAAGCGTTTCTTTCGCTTTTCTAAGCAGGTCAGAGACATCAGGAATGGCATATCTTGCATTGTAATATCGCCTGATTTTCTCCGGTTTATCATCTCCGTAAACCAGATACTTGAATCGCAGCATCTCTTTTTTACCTGAAATTGTCACCATGTTTAGTTTATCTTTTCTTCTCCAGTATTTGCTTTTTATTCCCAATTGAGTGAGGAGATACGTGATACCAAAGGCTAATTTTTCACTCATCGTTCCATATTCTATCTTCTTATCGTCAATGTGACCATCACCGCTCCAGAGACCTCTTAAGAAACTTGTAATAACTTCTTCATTAGCTTTGAAAACAACTGCGGGAACGACAATGCAATCGCTTTTCTTCTTTCCCAACTGCATCTCAAATATTTCTTCTAAGAACTTTATAAGCGGTGTCGAATAGACCGTAGTCAGCATATATCGCTGTTTAACTCTATGCTCATCCACAAAAATCCCGAATAACTCTTTAAATCGCTTTACGTTGTTTTCATCCTTTCCGCATAGAGTAACTGCGTCTTTTGATACGTTTCCTTCGCTAATAAACCAGCCGAGGAATTCCGCAAGTTCTGGCGTCAATCTCTTTGGTATTCTTGTAATTTCCTTTGTGCTAAATATTTTCACGTAGTAGAAGTCATTGCTTTCCTTTACCAACACAAGATGTTTATATTCTGGCAATTTTAACTCATGCTCAAGCTCAAGTTCAAAAGTACTCAATGTTGAGGGTGTCGCTATCATGTCCCCAACCTTTAAGTCTTCTGCTTTTATCCATTTTATTCCTGATGCGTATGTCAGAAAAGGTTGATTCCCAGACACAACTATTTCACTGTTGTTTGAAAAGCCAATCTTGTAAGTTGTTGGAACGTAGAGTTTATAGATTCTCTTTATTAACGTTTTGGTCAATTTACCATCGTTGTTTATTCCAAAAGTATAAACAGGTTCTTTAATCTTTATTACTTCTACATTCTCGCTTTCCAGCTCTATTTCACTTATGTGGCGCATATCCGCATAGAATGCTTCTACAGGTCTTAATCCGCAGTGGTCTGTAAATATTGCCGTTTCGCCGGAGATGCATAACAACTCGGGGCCTTTTATCGAAATGAAATTCGCTTCACTCTCGTTTGCTACTGCCTTTACCAGCATCGTCTTTCCAGTGCCCGGCGGTCCAAACAGGAGCATGCCTTTTGGCGGCTTTGTATTTAACTGAGAAAAAGCATCAGGATATTTGAGCGGCCATTCCACAACCTCTTTCAATTCCTGTTTCGCACGCTCCAAGCCACCTATGTCAGCCCACTTCACATTCGGCACTTCTACAAAGACTTCCCTGAGCGCAGAAGGCTCTGTGTTCTTTAACGCTTCACTGAAATCCTCCTTTGTTACCTTCAACTTTTCCATCACTTCTGGCGGTATCTCCTTCTCCATGTCTATCTCCGGTAGTATTTCTCGTAGAGCATGCATAGCCGCTTCTTTACATAACGTGGCGAGGTCGGCACCGACGAATCCATGCGTGAGATTTGCGAAATCCTTAAGATTTACGTCCTCAGCCAGTGGCATTCCGCGCGTATGCACCTGCAATATCTCGTCACGACCGTTCCTGTCCGGGATGCCTATTTCTATCTCACGGTCGAAACGACCTCCCCTTCTCAATGCTTCATCAAGCGCATTTGGTCTGTTCGTAGCACCGATTACCACTAATTGTCCCCTCGATTCCAGACCATCCATTAAAGAGAGAAGCTGAGCTACTACTCTTCTTTCCACCTCTCCTGTTGTCTCTCCTCTCTTCGGTGCTATTGAATCCAATTCATCAATAAAGATAATAGAAGGAGCGTTTTTTTCTGCTTCCTCAAATATCTCCCGCAGATGTCTTTCACTTTCGCCATAAAATTTACTCATTATTTCAGGTCCTGAGATGGAAAAGAAATTGGCATCGGTCTCATTTGCAACTGCTTTTGCTATCAGCGTCTTCCCGGTCCCCGGCGGTCCGTGCAGGAGAACACCTTTTGGTGGCTCTATTCCCAATCGCTCGAATAGTTCAGGATGCCTTAGCGGTAATTCTATCATCTCTCTTATCATTCCTATCTCTCGCTTTAGCCCACCGATGTCCTCATAAGCCACACGAGGAACGCCTATTATCTCTTCCCTCGCCTTACGAAGCACAACCTCCGTCTCTATATTCGGTATTACCGTGCCTAATGGAACGGTATTAGTAACGACAAAAGAAACAGGATTACCTAACATCTCAACCCTTATGATTTGCCCTTTAGTAATTGGCACACCTTTCAATCTGCTTAATAAGAATCTTTCGCCACCTGCAATTCTTACAGGTTGTGTAGGCTCAAGCGTAATTCTTTTTGCCTCTTTCACCCTTGTCTTCCTTACACGCACGCGGTCATCTATGGCAACGCCAGCATTGCCCCTTATGTTTCCATCTATGCGTATTATTGACTTACCACTGTCAGTTGAATAGCCGGGATGCACAATAGCGGTGGCAATACTCCTGCCTTCTATTTCTACCACGTCTCCGGGTATGAGCCCAAGCTTTCGCATCGTTTCTGTGTCTATTCTCGCTATTCCTCTACCAGCGTCTCGATGATATGCCTCCGCTACCCTTAATATCACTGACTTCTCTTTTTCTTTTCCTTCTTCATCCACCATCTCTCTTTCTTCACCCTTTTATTTATTATTACATCATATAAAATAAAACCTAAATATCCGGCTTTTATATGCTTTAAAGAAAAAAGATTAGTGAAATTAAAATGGAAGAAGAGTTGTTAATGATTCCAGGACCGGTGCCGGTATTACCACGCATTCTCAAGGCAATGTCAAAGCCGATGATATACCACAGAGGAGATGAGTTCGGACGGCTATATGAAGAGATAGTGGAAATCCTTAAGAATATATTTCAAACGAGGAACGACCTCTTCGTGCTAAGTGGATCGGGAACATGTGCGATGGAAGCGGCAATAGGCAATCTCATTGATAATGAAACAAGAGTGGTGTGCATAGCGAATGGCAAATTTGGCGAGCGCTTTGTAGATATAGCGAATAGATATAAAGAGAACATCACAACCGTGAACTTCGCCTGGGGCAGTCCTATTGAATTAGAAACCGTAAAGGAAGCATTAGAATGCAATCCGGAAGTGGTTACAATGGCGCATAACGAGACGTCCACAGGCATTCTTAATCCTGCGAAAGAGGTGGGGAAACTTGCGAGGAAGCACGATGCCGTTTTCGTGCTCGATTGCGTCACTTCCATAGGCGGTGACGAGATTCCAGTGGACGAGTTTGGTGTGGACATCGCCATTGTGGGGTCGCAGAAATGTTTGGGTGCACCACCGGGGTTATCTGCAATCTCAATTAGCGAAAAGGCATGGGATTTAATGCGGGAAACCACAGGAAGACCTTATTACATGGACCTTGTTGCTTATAAAAAGAGTTTAGAGAAGAGACAAACACCTTATACACCTTTCCTGCCTCTTTTTTTCGCACTCCGAGAAGCTTTAGAGGTGATAAGAGAGGAGGGCATGGTGCGAAGGATAGAAAGGCACAGGATGCTGTCAAAGGCGGTTCGTGCTGCAGTTACAGGTTTGGGGCTTAGTTTATTCCCGAAGCTAAACGAAGTAAGCGATTACTCTAATACTGTTACGGCGATAAGCATTCCATTAGCAAGTGGCATCACGGATGAGCAAATTAGAGGCGGTATGAGAAAAAAAAGTGTAATGGTGGCAGGAGGGCAAGAGAGACTGAAAGGTAAGATATTCAGGATTGCCACAATGGGTAATATAACGGAGAAGGAAGTGCTGAGGACTATAAAAGCGTTAGAACAGGTGTTGATGGAAAATGAGTTTATAGAAGGTGAAGGGAGAGGAATGGAGGAAGTAAATGGGGTATTGTCTAAAATGCTTGGAAATAAGAGGGACAACCTGAAGGGAGTTTAGATTCTTGATTAAAATCAAAGAATTTCAATGGGATGAACGAAATGAGAGGCATATCATGGAGAGGCATAATGTAACCAAATCCGAGGCTGAAGAGGTATTTATGGGAGACCCATATTTTAGGATCGGAAGAGATGGAACACGATATGTTTATGGTCAAACGAGTGCGGGAAGATATTTATTTATCGTATATTTATATCTCGGAAATGGAGTGGTTCGGATAATTACAGCAAGAGATGTGACAGATGGCGAAAGAAAGTTATATTTAAGGAGGTAATTAAATAATTATTATGGCAAAAATTCCAAGATTTAGGACGGAAGAGGAGATACAGGAATTTTGGGATACACATGATTCAGCGGAATATTTTGAGGATATGGAAGACGACGAGGTCCAGGTTACACTTAAGCGTGATAAAGGTGTTTTGGTTATTCCATTGGGAGAGGACCGTTTGAGGGCGGTGAGGGAGATAGCACTTGAAGAGGGTGTTAGCTCGAACCTTCTCCTGAAGAATTGGATTGACGAAGGTATCAAGAGAAAAATGAAGGTTACAAAAAAGGTTTGAGGAGATATGGGATGCGGGGTGTTTGGCGCTTTCCACTACATTTAGAGACGATGAAAACCAATATCGCGATGAGGCGCTGAAAGAGAACTCTGGCACAAATGAGTGGCTCAGCAATGAAGAATAGAAAAATGAGTTAAAGGTGAAAAGATGTTGCAAGCACAAGCAAAAGCACAACAAGTCCGGGAAGGACAGAACGCTGTAAAAGTTTTCTCGTTCGACGTTGACGGCACATTGGTGAGCCAGGGATTTGCCGATTGCGTTTGGCTGCAAGGAATACCGTTGGCTTACGCCGAGAAAGAAGGTATGGGCTTTGAGCAGGCATTTGAATTCGTAACGAGCGAGTATGAGAAGATAGGCGAGAACAGGATAGAGTGGTATAAGATAGATTACTGGCTGCGGAAGTTCGGTTTGGAAATAACACGTGAGGAGCTATTTAGAAAATATGAAGGCGTGATAAAGATATACGAAGAAGTGGAAACCGTTCTGGAAGTGTTGAAGGAGGAAGGATATGAACTGATATTAAGCTCAAATGCGGCAACTGAGTTCGTTGATTTCCAAGTTCGACCCGTAAGAAAATTCTTTTCGTATGTGTTCTCGGCAACGTCTGATTTTGGCGAGGTGAAGAAATCCAATGATTTTTATGCACGGGTATGTGAGATTCTGGATGTGAAGCCCCAAGCTGTTGTTCATACAGGTGACCATTGGGTGTTTGATTTCATCAATCCTCGTAGAATCGGTATAAATGCGTATTATCTGGATAGGAACGGGAACGCAAAAGCAGATGAAAAGGAAGAGGAGTTCGTTATAAGCGATTTGAATGAAATTCTTGATGTTTTTGTTTGTTAAATTCTGTTTATCAACTCTTCAATTTCAGGGTCGGTGCAAACATCTACGGGTTTATTGCCTGTCAAATTACAAATTAGTGCGGTTAAGACTTTTGCTTCCTGGTTCTCACCCATACTTGCACCAGGACCAACTCTGTAATACTTGCAGCCCAATACTATCGTTGGTATGTAATCCTCCGGGCTATATTTATCAAATATATCTCGGTCTGCGGTAGAGTTGTCCATATTGTCGTGGAATGAGATATATCCTACAAACTTCGCCGTCACATTCTCCATTACCGGATGTTCCCATCTGCAACCCCCGCACCCTTCCGAACCAAAGAAATAGATGATTGGTTTTTCATCCTCCATGCATATTTCGTCCTCGCTTACGATGAAATCGCCAATTGTCTGTTTTTCTTCCTGCTGCTTCACCTTCTCTTCAAATTCTTCCATATCAATTCCTTGTGGGAACAAAATTTTTCCGTCTTTGGTCATATATGCTTCATACGGTTCTACCGTCAGGATTATTCCCTGCATGGATAGATTAAACGTTATTTTGTACAGGTTCGCATCCTCCACCTCTGTCACATTTATTAACTCAACATCAACACCGGGTGGAAGACCACCATAGTTCGAGATAAAATCAACGGTCTTCTCCCCTACTACTTCCGGTTTTAACGTTGGAGCACCAAAACCTTGAATTTGAGGTAAAATAAAAGCCCCGACTGCAACTCCTATTACCATGCCTAATATCAATCCAACAGCTAAAATACCAATGGGTTTCATTTCCGTTTCCCCGGATTTTTCGACATCTTCGCTTTTATCTTCACCTGACATTTGGCAACTGTCAATAGTAAATTTCAAGACTATAAAAACCCATGGTAATTTTTATTGCATAATGATAAGGCATCACGGGTCAAATAGTTTATGTGTGATGGGAAGGAATTCATACGACTCCGAATTAGAGAAGATAAAAGAGTTGATAAAAGAAAGAGGAGCGAGAAGAGTTGGGCTGCAGCTCCCGGAGGGTCTTAAAACAGTGGCGACTGATATTGCCGCTGAGATTTTAAAAGAGACCGGAGCGGAAGTGATAATATCGGGCGATTCATGCTATGGTGCATGCGACATTGATGAGAAGCTGGAAAGAATAGTGGATGTGCTTTTCCATTTCGGGCACACAGAAATGGTGTATGGGAAAGAAAAATGTGTTTTCATAGAACTCAGGAGCAATGTTGATATTAAGCCAGTAGTGGAGAAAGCGGTAGCCGAAATAAAAGGGGATAGTGTTGGATTAGTAGCGACGGTGCAACACGTTCACGCCTTGAAAGAAGCAAAAATGTTGCTCGCTCGCTATGGAAAGAAAGCGGTAATAGGTAAATCGAATAGCATGAAATATGAGGGGCAGGTATTGGGCTGTGATTTCTCTTCTGCGGCGATGGTTCCCTGTGAAGAGATTTTGTTTATCGGCAGTGGAAGTTTTCATCCTGCTGGGCTCGCTTTGTATATTGGGAAGCGGGTAATTGCCGCTGACCCTTTCACCATGCAAATAGGCATATACGAAGCTGAAGAACAGAGGAAAAAGAGGTATGTGGCGATAGAGCGAGCGTTGGATGCGAAGTCATTTGGGATAATCATAGGAATGAAAAGTGGTCAGTTTAATCTTAGCGAAGCGATTGCTTTGAAGCGAAAAGCAGTAGAGAAAGGGTTAAATGCTTATTTGATTTCGATGGAAGAGATAAAAGAGGAGAAATTACTTGGGTTTAAAGTTGACGCTTTTGTGAATACCGCATGTCCAAGGCTGGCGGAGAATTTTGTTCATTTTAATAAGCCTGTTCTTTCTGCTACGGAGTTCGAGGTCGTTATTGGAGAAAGGAGTTGGGAAGGTATTTTTTAAACCCTTTTCTTTAAAAAGAAAAGCGTTTTCGGAAAAGAAACTAATTTGAGCTACAATTGTTCAGGTGATGATTTCGAATGCCCACTATATTCATATAAGTATAAATATCATTAGTATGATAATATATTGAAAGGGGGTAATTATGGGTATAGATTCGCAAAGTTCGGGTCACATAAGGAAGAAGGCATATTCTGTTATTGAACGATTATCCGAGAGTGAAATAGAGCTAATATTGCCACTTCTTGAGCACATCTTGGGGAAGAAAAAAGTTGGTTCTGCTGAAGAGGGCTGGAGAGCTTTTATGGAAATGGGAGAAGATGGTCTTGGCAGCAAATTGCACAATGCCTCAGAAGAGCATGATAAATACATTTACCTGGAGAAAAGAGAGTGATATTTATTGATACCGGAGCCTGGATTGCCTTAGAAGATGTAAATGACAAAAATCATACCGTAGCAGTGAAATTCCGGGAGGAAATCAAAAAGGAAAAGGAAAGATTTATTACTACCCCCTATGTATTAGATGAAACCTATACTTTCTTACTTATTAATATTGGTTATGAAAAAGCTTTATATTTTCACAGTAGAATCCAGCGGATGAAAGAAAGTGGTATACTCGAGATAATCCATATTTCTGAGCAGATCGAAGAGGAAAGCTGGAAAGTCTTTGAAAGATTTAACAGGGATAAAAAGTGGTCTTTTACCGACTGCACGAGTAAAGTGGTAATGGATTTATTAAGGATTAAAGAGGTATTCACTTTTGACTATCATTTCGAACAAATGGGTTTTGTTCGAAAGCCATAATGCTGTTTGGAAGCCAGAAATGAGGAAACGTAAAGTTCTGGGTAGTTAGTATGTGAAAAATGAAGATAGAAACTATGGAGGATCTGGAATCGCTTCCAGAAGATGAATGGGTAGAAGTGCCTGAAGGACTGCATGCGAAGTTTGTTTACAGTGTAGACCGAGAGAATAACAAATTGACAATTACACTTCCGGAAGAGGTGGCTAAGAGGATAGGGCATAGGCTTTCTGCTTCTTTCAAGGATGGAAAGATAGTTATAAGCGAGATTAAGGAATGAAGAAGGATTTTAATATAAAATGACACTCGGCATAATTGGCGGGACAAGTTTATTTGGTACGAAGTTTCTTGAAGGTGCGGAAGAAAGAGAGGTTGATACAAAGTATGGCACGGTTTACCTTCTCTTTACTGCTGCACATGAGGTTGTCTTCATCCCAAGGCATGGTAAGGAAAGAAATATCCCACCGCACAGGATAAATTATAAAGCGAATATAATGGCATTTAAGGAGTTAGGCGTAGAAAAGATCATAGGAGCTACTTCTGTCGGCAGTTTAAAGCGTGCTATAAAACCACGGTCACTGATTGTCCCTCATGACTACATAAGTCTGTGCAGCATACCCTCCTTTTATGATGACGAACTCGTGCATGTTACACCGGTATTGGATGAGAGTTTGAGGAATACTATAATAAAAGTGGCGAAAGATTCAGGCATGGACCTTGTTGAGAAGGGTGTTTATTTCCAGACCGTGGGACCGAGGCTCGAAACAAAAGCGGAGGTAAACTTCATAAGAGATTATGCGGATGTGGTGGGAATGAGCATGGCTTCGGAGGCGACACTTGCAACGGAGTTGGGGCTTCGATACGCAAGTATAAGCACCGTGGACAATTATGCTCATGGTATAATCGCGGAGGAAGAGCTGGACTATGAAAAGATAGTTGATGCGGCTTCTAAAAGCATGGCGGATTTGGAAAAGGTGCTTATGAAGTTGATGGAAGTCGTGGCATAAGCATTCTTAGCACATTTTTGGTCGGGAGGATTGATAAGGGGGTCTGGCCCCTTATTTTAAGACATCCAACAATGCAACTCGCTCTAACACCAACATCTTTAACTTCTTCTCGCCCACTGCACTTATCTCCGCCTCCGTTATATTGAAAAACTTCTTCACTCTGTCTTTTTTATTCTCATTATACACCAATTCTGATTCCAATTCCTGTATTGGCACCTCCTCTATTCCAGTCCTCTTCTTTACTTCTTCAGTAGCACCACTCAAGTCGCTCTCTCCTCCGACACCAATGTCAGCATCAACAATAACAATCGCAACTTTTTTCTCGCCTTCGGACACGCCCAACGCCAATGCTCTTCCTATCTGCCTTTTCCCCGCGGCATACAAAAGAATCTCCAGACCTAAATCGCTCGTTATACTTCTTTTCCGCTTCACAGCTCTCATTGCCTTTCTCACCGCAGATTTTATATGCTCCTCGCCTGCTATCAGCTCGGCATCCATGGTTTGTATTGTCACGGCGTATTCATGAGCGATATTTTTCAAAGAAGAAAGAAAATCGTCTATATTTGATATGCTAACGTTACCAGCGACTATTTTGCAGTTCAATTTTTGCTCTTCGCTATCAGGCATTTTTGCTAAGGTACTTGTTTACCGCTGACTGAGCCCGCAGAGAACACAGAGAATCAGAAAAATCATTTATCTCTACCTCAATTAGTTTATTCGTTTTTTATATATATCCCCGTTCCACCAGCACCTCGGCATTCAATATAGATGCACCAGCAGCACCTCTTACTGTATTATGCCCCTGCACAATGTATTTTATCTCGTTCTCCATTCTCCCGCCTCTTACTCTTCCTACCGATATACTCATTCCGTTGCCTGCATCGCGGTCTAACTTCGGTTGCGGTCTATCCCGCTCCTCCCGTAGTATAATAGGTTTATCTGGAGCGAAGGGTGTTTTTATATCTGTGTTGAAGTCCTTAAACGCCTTCTTTACCTCCTCTTCACTCACGCTTTCCTCGAACTTTACCCATACTGCTTCTGTATGACCATCCATCACTGGAACTCGATGACAAGAGGCACAAACGGTGAATGGTGCGTTTTTTACCTCTGAACCTTCCAGCGCCCCCAGAATCTTAAGGGTCTCACTCTCCATCTTCTCCTCTTCCTTTTCTATAAACGGTAACACGTTATCCAGTATCGCCATAGAAGGCAAACCCGCATACCCGGCACCTGATACCGCCTGCATCGTTGAAACATGTACCTCATTTATTCCGAATTGCATCAAAGGCTCCAAACTCAAGGTCATCACGATTGTCGAACAATTAGGATTCGTTATGATGAACCCATCCCAGCCCCGCAACGATTTTTGCACCTCGATTAATGCTAAATGGTCTGCATTTATCTCCGGAATAACCAGCGGCACGTCCTTTTCCATTCTATGCACTGCGACATTAGTGGAAACCGCATATCCTGCCTGCGCACATCTCTTCTCCACTTCGTTTGCAATTGGTCCCGGCAAAGCGGAAAACATAATTGATATGTCTTCATTCTCCGCGGCGTCCACATCGTTCATGGATTGCACCACCGTTTCCGCTGCTTCCGCGGGCATCGCATAAGGAAGAACCCACTTTGCCACATCTCGGTATCTCTTACCCGCACTTCGCTCGGAAGCAAAAAGAGCACCGAGCTCAAACCACGGATGCCCGTCCAGGAGCTGCACGAACCTCTGCCCCACGCTTCCTGTTGCACCTAATATCCCCACTTTTATTCTTCTCATACGACTTCACTATATCTTAAATTGAAAAAGATTTAAATATATCAGCAATACTTTTGTTGAGCAGATATATAGAATAGATAGAGATAGGAGTGAGAAACGGCAATGGCAAGATTTCCAGAAGCGGAGGCACGGCTCTTCCGTGTGAAAATATGCATGGATTGTAATGCGAGAAATGCGATCAGGGCGACGAGGTGCCGGAAATGCAACTCGGGGAACTTGAGGTTAAAATCCCGGCATAGGGCTAAATAAACTCTTGTTTGGCACTGCGAGGTAATGAGGTAATCTAATCTATGAGAAAGGGTAAAGTAATAGCGGTAGCGGGAAAAGGAGGAACAGGGAAAACTGCTATTGCCGCTCTGTTGATAAGGGAAATACTGAAACTGAAGTCTAAAGATAAAGAAAACGAAGATATATGCATCTTGGCAGTGGATGCGGATGCTGATTCTAACCTGCCTGACGCTCTCGGAATATCGTATGATAAGACCGTAGGGGATATAAGAGAAAGCCTGCTGGAAGACAAGCATCGCGACGTTACATTAGACGTAGGATCGCAATTTGAGGGTAAAATAGCGGAGATAGTAGAGGAAGAAGAGTATTATGACCTGCTGGTCATGGGTCGCCCTGAGGGTCCGGGTTGCTACTGCCCGGTAAATCACATAATAAGGATGATTATAGATACATTGACGAAGAACTACGATTACACGATAATAGATTGCGAAGCAGGCTTGGAGCACCTCAGCAGGAGAACGACAAGGGACGTAGATGTCATGCTTGTTCTGCTGGATACGACGCTGAAGAGCATAAGAACCGCATTGCGACTGAAAAAGATTGCGGAAGAAATAGACGTTGACGTGAAGAAACTGATGAATATGGCGAATAAAATACCGGAGGGTGCTGAGGAGAAGGTGATAGCGGAAGCGGAGAAAAATAACCTTGAAATAGCGGATGTAATACCTTTTGACACTTTAATACAGGAATATGACCTTAAAGGCATGCCGATTGTGGATTTGCCCGACGATGCACCGTCTGTTGTCTGTGTGAGGCGAATAGTGGAGCGTATAATTTGAGGTGTGTGGTGAGAAATAGCTACGGATAAAAACAAATGAAGATATTTATCAAAGGAACGGTGCAAGGCGTTGGTTTTCGTCCTACGGTATATAGAGTGGCAAAAACGTTGGATTTGAAGGGTTATGTGCTTAACAAAGGCTCAAACGTAGAAATAGGGATTAAAGAAAATGGAGAAAAGGAGGAGTTCTTGGATTCTTTAACGAAAGAGCTGCCTCCACTTGCTTCAATTGATGAAATAGAGATAAAAGACGAACCTGTTATTGGCTATGAGGATTTCGAGATAATAAACAGCTCGAAAGGTGAAAGGACTTCTGTTACACCGGTGGATACTGCGATATGCGAGGAATGCGTAAGAGAATTATTTGACGAGGATAATCGGAGGTATTTATATCCTTTTATTAATTGCACCTCTTGCGGTGCTCGGTTCTCAGTAATTGAAAATGTCCCTTATGACCGGGGTAATACCGCAATGCGTGATTTTAAGATGTGCAGAGAATGCCTCGCTGAATACACAAACCCGCTGGACAGAAGATTTCATGCGCAAACGACATCATGTCCCGCGTGCGGTCCGAAATACACGCTTTATGCGCGAGATAAGGGGATAGAAGTCCTGGAGGAGAAGAAAAATCTGATAGAGAGTTTTGCAAGGCTAATTGATGAAGGAGCGATAGGAATAGCAAAGAGTTGGGGTGGAATGCATATTATCTGCAAATTTGACCAGGCGAAGAGGTTGAGGAAGCTATACGGAAGACCGGCGAAACCCTTTGCAGTGATGTTCCGGGATTTGAGTGCAATAGATAAATATGCGGATTTAGAGGAAGAGGAAGAAAGATTGCTGACATCTGCACAGAGACCTATTGTGCTTTTAGATAAGAAATCCTTAGATTTAGAGGATATTTCGCCTGGATTAGGAAATATCGGCGTGTATTTACCATATTCCGGCTTTCATCACGTTCTTTTTCATTATATGGGTTCAGAGGGGATTATAATGACCTCTGCAAACGTTTCTGGAGAGCCGATGGTCATTCGTAATGACGATGCCTTTCTCCTAAAAGCTGATTATTTCCTTTTACACAATAGAAAAATAGTGAATAGGATTGATGACTCTGTGGTTCGGTGCTACGAAGGGCGAAAACTTTTTTTGAGGAAATCCCGTGGTTTTGTTCCGACTGCCATTAAAGTTCCGTATAAGGATAGGATTTTATCCTTGGGTGCGGGAGAAAATGTCTCGTTCAGTATCTCAAAAGGGGGTAATCTTTATACAAGTCAATACATCGGTAATACATTCCATTATCCAACATTAGCATTTTTAGAATCAAGCAAAGAGCAGATGATGGAGCTTTTAGGTTTAAGTATGGATAAAATAGATGCCATCGGGGTAGATATGCATCCACGATACTCGACGAGGAGGTATGGTAAAAAACTGTCGGAAGAGTTTTCAATTGAATTGGTAGAGGTGCAGCATCATTGGGCTCACGTTGCTTCATTGCAGCTCGATGCGGGAGTGGTTGAAACGGTTGCGTTAACCTTAGATGGGACAGGTTATGGAACAGATGGGAAAGCATGGGGCGGGGAAATCCTGCATTCGAGTTACCATTCATTTGAACGGATAGGTTCTTTGGAGGAAATACCTCTAATTGGTGGCGATGCAGCAATAAAAGACCCACAAAGGATAGTATTTGCAATTTTTTCGCTTTTAGGAAGAGATACAGTTACGACATATTTTGTGGATGAAAAGGAAGCGGAAGTTATGGAAAAGCTGATGAAGAGAGCACCGAAAACAAGCAGCTTCGGCAGGGTATTAGATGCGCTATCATGCTACCTGGGCATCTGTCAGAGGATGACTTATGATGGTGAGCCGGCAATGAAACTGGAGAAATATTTGACACGAGGAGAGCCGAATTACGAATTCAATACGAACGTTGAGAGCAAAGACCGTAAAATTGTCAGGACGTTGCCGTTGTTTGACCAATTGGCAGATTATGGGAGTGTAAGCACGGAAAAAAAGAAAGCAGACCTCGCGTATTCTTTCGTTTTTGCGTTGATTAAGGAAATGGTGGAGATTGCTGCGGATGCTTGTGTTAGTAATGATATATCCTGTATTGGGATAACGGGTGGTGTCTCGTATGATGTGCCAATTGTTAAAATGACAGAAGCGTTAGTAAAAGATAAGGGATTACGGTTTTTAACGCATGATAAGATACCGAATGGTGATGAAGGAATTTCTATTGGGCAAAATGTTATCGTGGGGCATTTAAGAAACAGGAGTTGAGATCCCCCTCTCCCCCCCTCAGAAATAAATTGAAAAATGCAAAATGAAAGAAATCATTCTGGCGTAATGACCTCTAAAAAATCAACTCTTTTAAAATCAGGATCAAAAGTCGCTACTTTATCAATCCCGTAATGTTTGCATGTAGCAGCGATTAAAGCGTCATTTGGAAGTAAACCGTATTTTTACTGAATAATCAATAACGACGAGATTCAATATAAATCTCCTCCAGTTTTTCTGGCTTTAAACTGATAGGTCTAAACTTATTCAATTTATCGTATCTATTCAGGTTTTTAAAGTTTTTCTCTTTTGATAAAAAGGTAGTTTCGAATAATACCTTGGTTCTAAATGAAAAATAAGGTGTGAAAACCGTTAAAAACCGAAAATCATAAACAGAATGAGCCTAAATTGAGAATGTGCTATGCGCAGAGGATTATCAGAGATGGTGCAGAAACTACGGAAGGAAAACAAAGAACTAAAGGAGAAAAACAGTCGTCTACGTGAGAAACTCGAAGAGGAGGTATCAAAAATCAACAAGCAGAAAGAGGAGATCAAGGAGTTAAAGGA
>JAFNKG010000046.1 GCA_017883965.1 Candidatus Methanophagales archaeon
ATGCTTTGTCTCCACTATAATATGACCTTTCATCATTCTTATGATTTCTTTTGCCTCATTGAGTATAAGTTGAACGATTTTTGCGTCTTTTTCCGTTTCTTTTGCCTTTCTTTCCGCTTCAACGCTCACTTTCACACCGAAAAGGTCAACGACTCTGCCTTCGCTCTTTGATATTATTTTAGAGGTGAAAACAACTGCATCGCCGTCTTCTAATTTCACTTTTTCCGCTTCCAATGCTTCAAAAAATAATGCGGTTAAATCGTCGCCTTCTTTTATCTCCGGAAGCCCAGTTATGCCCATTATTTCCAGATGGTCCGGGAATTCAAACCTTTTCTTTTTCATTCTTCCTTTTCATTCTTCCTTTCCTTTCTTAGTAGCGGAGAACTTTAAATTAAACTTAAACCTTTCTTTAAAAATAGGAGGGTAAGACAAAAGATGAAAAAAGAGCTGATGGATATACTCGCCTGTCCGATGTGCAAGGGAGACTTGGAATTGGGTATAGAAGAAGAGGATGAAAAGGGAGAGGTAGTAGTTGGTAGTTTATATTGCGGGAAATGCGACGAGCGGTATCCCATAGAGGAGGGTATTCCTAATCTATTGCCGCCGGAGCTAAGGCAAAGCTCTGAGTAAAGTTTGTAATTTACATTTTTCATTATCCACTATTGCCATCAGGCGATTAAGGTAGGGGTAGGGAGATGGAAAGAATACAGCAGGGAATATACCTGGGTAGAAAGGGTTTGAATTCGATAGAATTTGAGCATGAAGTACTGAGGATTCCGCTGAGAGCAGGCGAGGAAACGAGCTTCGAGATGCATATAACTAATCATGGAGAGCCAACGCATGTGCATTTTTCGCTTGGCGAGGAGATAAAAGATAAAGTGATGGTATTGCAGGATAAGGTGTATGTAATAGACGAGGAGAAGATAGCCGCGATTGTAAAACTGCCAAAGAGCTATGCTGGAGCGGTAGATGAGTTGGGCACCGGAGAAATATTCGTAAGTGCCGGGTATGGAGCAACGAAGAAGAGTTTTTTCGTGGAGATAGTAGAAACAAAAGGAAAAAGAGAGAAGGAAAAGAAAAAAGAGAAAGAGGAGAAGGAAGAGGAAAAAGAGCGGGAGGGAGCACGGGAATTGGAAGTTGTGAGGAAAAAGGAAAAAAAGAAATTTAAGGTATCAGCGGAGGAAAGAGTTTTTTTGATGCGATTGGCGGTGTCAGCAGTTGCTGCGATTCTCTTTTTTGCTTGTTTCTTTTTTATTATCTATTTCACGCCCAGTTCATCGGTTTATTTGTTTGTTAGCGCTTTAATCGCCTCTTTGATTTTCATTTTTATCGTTATTTATAATTTCTAAATTTAAGGTAAGTGAGTGAGTGAGGACTGAAGATGAAGTATATAGTAGTGACCGGAGGCGTGATGAGCGGGCTTGGAAAAGGTATCACAATGGCTTCCATCGGTAGAATATTGAAGAGCAGGGGATATAAAATCGTGCCAATGAAAATTGACCCGTACATAAACATAGATGCCGGAACGATGAATCCGTTTCAGCATGGAGAAGTGTATGTTTTAGGGGATGGAGCGGAGGTTGACCTCGATTTAGGGCATTACGAACGGTTCATGGACGTGGAACTGGGAAGAGAGCATAATATAACCACTGGTGTCGTTTATTCCGCAGTGATAGAGCGAGAAAGGAAGGGTGAATATCTGGGACAAACGGTACAAATAATTCCGCATGTGACGAATGAGATAAAGGCACGGATAAGAGGGGTTGCGACGAAAAGTGGCGCAGATATATGCCTGGTGGAAATAGGTGGCACGGTTGGCGATATAGAGAGCATGCCGTTTTTGGAAGCAGTCAGGCAGATGCAGGGTGAGGAGAACGGAAACGATTTTCTTTTCGTTCACGTTACTTTAGTGCCGTTCACAACGCTGAAGGAGCCTAAAACGAAGCCTACACAGCACTCCGTGAAGGCACTCCGTGAATTAGGGCTTCAGCCTGATATAATCGTATGCAGATGTGAAAAGGCACTAAAAGAGGATGTGAAAAAGAAAATAGCGATGTTCTGTAATGTGAAAAAGGAAGCGGTGATTAGTGCACCAGATACGGAGGATATATACGAGGTGCCGCTATTGCTGGAGAAAGAAGGCATTGCCACTCATATAATGGAAAAATTGCAGTTAGAGCAGGTAAAGGAAGACCATGAATGGGAGAAGATGGTAGAGCGTAGAAAATCATCGCGCGGTAAAAAAATAAGGGTAGCAATAGTGGGGAAGTATGCGGAGTTAGAGGATTCGTATTTGAGTATAAAAGAAGCGATAAAGCATGCGGCTACGGAGTTAGAATGTAAAGTAGAGACGAAATGGATAGAAGCGGATGATTTAGAAGGTGTAGGTGGTTTAGACTCGTTTTTTGAGGATATTGAAGGAATACTCGTCCCGGGCGGTTTTGGCGTTCGTGGTGCGGAAGGGAAAATAAATGCGATAGAATATGCGAGAGCGAACAAGATTCCATATTTAGGGTTGTGCTTTGGATTCCAGTTAGCGGTGATAGAGGCGGCGAGAAATATCGCAAACCTGAAGGATGCGAATAGCTCTGAACTCTGTGAAACACCGCATCCAGTAATAGACCTGTTGGAAGAGCAAAGAGAAGTGAATGAGAAAGGAGGGACGATGAGGTTGGGTGATTACGAGGTGTTTATAAGAGGGGATACGTTAGCGGAGAAGGTATATGGGGAAAAGAAGGTGGTAGAAAGACACCGGCACAGGTATGAGGTAAATCCTGCGTATATAGAAAGAATAGAAAGAGAAGAAGTGGTTTTCTCTGGCACTGATAGAACTGGTGTGAGGATGGAGATATTGGAGATTCCACAGCATCCTTTTTTCCTTGCCACGCAGTTCCATCCAGAATTCAAGTCGAGACTGGACAAGCCATCACCACCGTTTAAAGCGTTTTTAGAGGCGTGTTTGCGAAAGCATTAGCAGGGTTTTCTATCTAAACAATTCAGAATTTGGTGCTCATGCAAAAATTTTGCTGAACAACGCATAATCTATGTAGAATCCAAGCGCTCTCAGTTTAAAATACAACTCCTCCGGGCTTTCTTTTAATTCGCCGACTTTGTAAATTTTCCTTAAAATTAGTTTTGAAAGGATAATCAGGGTGGAGGAATCAATTGCCAAAGACTTCATCATAGTTTTTTAGTTCCCTTTCTATTTCCTCATCGTCGTAAATATTATATCTTATCCCTGATTTTTCCATTATTTCTATAAGCTCATCAACTCGCAACTCTAATAGGTTTGCTGCCTTACCCAGCGAGATTTTTCCCGAAAGAAGCAGCCCAACAACAAGAAAAAATTTTTCCTCGTCTGGATATTCTACTGGTATCTCCCGGAGCATTTTCAGTTCCATGATAAACAATTAAATTTTGATAGAATAAAAACCTTTTGTTTAAATTTTACAGAGTAAATCTTTTCATATTTAATTAAATGCTGTTAAAAGAGCTTACAGAGGTTTACGAAAAGGTCCGGGGAACAACGAAGAAACTGGAGAAGATGTTTCCATCATCTCATCCCTTCTTAATCTCCCTTACCCTGTACTCAGCCCTTTCCTCTCTTTTCTTAAGCTCTTTCTCTACCCGGCGAACAGCGTTCAAGTAATGCTTAGTTACCCCAATACCCCAGAATATAAGCGGATAAAAGAACCAGTTAACTTCCGGAAAATATACGAGGTCAATGACTATCATCACCGGGTTAACCAACAGATACACAGCCAGATGAATAATAAAACCTCGCTTCTCCACCTCTGCCACTATTTCCCGATACGCTTTTTTGTATTCCTCCAATGATATTTCTTCTACCATATGTTCTCACCACCATAACAATAACTGGATTGGGTTTATAAATGTTTCTGTCTCAGGGGTCTCAGGGCTAATCGTTTAGATCCTTACAGCCTGTTCCACTCATCAGCTGTGATTTTATGACCAATAATTCCCTCCACTTCTCGTATCATCATCCGAAGCTGAGGCACGGAGTACTCGACATTGGAGGGAATTGCCAAGCGATACGGTTCATAGACCATAAACTGGTGACGTGTACCGGAGAAAGGTCCTTCAAAGCCAAGTTTCCGCAACCGCTGGATAAAATCAGGACGCTTACACGGCACCCACCGGCTCATAGCTTGGCTCCTTATTCAAGTCAATACCGGCAATTACAGGCAATGGATGCCTCAATTTGAGACCAACAAGTATCCAGTCTTCTAATGTTGAACGCAACGCCTCTTCACACTCCCGCAAAGTGGCACCGAACGCTACCACACCTTTGCACGAGGGAATCCGCCCGGCGAATGTGCCGTCTTCCAGTTTGTCATAGACGGCATGTGCCATAGCTTGGTCCAGATAATCGGTAAGGATGAACCGTATTGCTATTGTCATCAAACACCTCTAACGTTTTTTTCTTTAAATAAACTTTTCTTCTTATAAAATAAAAGTTTTTTGAGAGCATTGAAAATATGGACCTTAGGGACGAGTAAAAGGAGCATAGAGGAGTTCTTAAGTTTGCTTGAGGCATACCAGATAGAAGCGATAGCAGATGTGAGACGGTTCCCTAAGTCTAAGTTCAAGCATTTCAATCAAGAGAACCTGGAAGCGAGTTTGAATCACAGCGGCATGGAATATCATCACGTTACAGAGCTCGGCGGCTACCGAAAAGGAGGCTATAAGAAGTATATGGAGACAGAAGAATTTGAGACGGGTTTGCTTTTTGTTGAAAATCTCGCATCGTCAAAAAGAGTGGCAATCATGTGCGCGGAGCTTCTGTTCTTCAGGTGCCATCGGAGGTTTATAGCAGATGCGCTCAAACTGCGTGGTCACACGGTAATACACGTAATAGACGAGAAGAGGAGTTGTGAGCACAAAGGTAGAAACGAGGAGCATGAGCAGAAGAGCAAGACTCTGGATTATTTTTTACACTGAAATGAAAATAATAGATTTATGTATGCCTATGTCCACTTTAACTACGTATAGTATAGCCCGATGAAAGAGGAGAAATACGATGTTGTAGTGGTAGGTGCGGGACCTGCCGGGAGTATAACCGCGAAAACCGCTGCTGAAAAGGGTTTAGACGTCCTTTTAATCGAAAGGAATGCGGAGATAGGTGTGCCGGTGAAATGCGGTGAGGGCGTAAGCAAAGAAATAGAGCGGTTCGTTGACGTTGATCCGAGATTGATATGCGCTGTGTTTAAAGGCCATACTACCTACGGTCCTGACGGCACGAAGGTGACTTTATCGGTTGATGACGAGGGAGAGATAGGATACGTGCTGGAGAGGCGGTTATTTGATAAGTTCCTGGCACAGGAAGCAGCACGAGCAGGTGCTGAAGTGCGGGTTAGAACACGGGCTTACGGTATCATCCGTGAAGAAGGATATGTAAAGGGCGTGTATGCAAACTCTGCGGGAGAAGATATTCGTATTTCTGCGGACGTAGTTGTCGGCGCGGATGGCGTGGAATCGCGAGTTGGTAGATGGAGCGGTATTGACACAAGACTGCGTTTAGCAGACGTTGCAACCTGTGCACAGTTCCTTATGTGCGACATAGAATTCAACAGGGAGTATTGTGAGATTTTCGTTGGTGAAGAGATCGCACCCGGGGGGTATGCCTGGATATTTCCCAAAGGAGGGGATGGCGCGAATGTAGGTATCGGAATTGGAGGTGATGTTTCTTGTGAAAACCATCGTGCCTCTGATTATCTAAAAGCATTCGTAAACGATAGGTTCCCGGATGGGGAAGTAATAGCAAAGATGTATGGTGCCGTGCCATTGAGTGGCCCTGTGTATGAAACAGTAGCAAATGGGCTGATTTTAGTTGGGGATGCGGCACGGCACGTCAATCCGTTCACAGGCGGCGGCATTTTATATGCAATGCAGGGCGGAGCAATAGCCGGGGATGTTATCGCAAATGCGGTGCATGAAAAGAACTTTTCAAAGCGAAGGCTGATGGAATACGAAAAGAGGTGGAGAAAAGAGTTTGGTAAAGTTTTGGATGTGGGATTGAAGATAAAGAATACTGTGTTGAGCCTGAGCACACAGGACCAGAACAAGTTTTTTCATGCCTTAGCGGGAGGAATAAGAACAAAGGGGTTCACTGAACGAACATTGTTGAAGGAAGTGATAAAGAAGAATCCGAGGCTGCTATTCAGCCTTGCGAGAATGATGTTTTGAGTAAACCCCTTTCTTTTATTAAAAAGCCCTTACAGGGCTTGCGGGGTCGTGGGGCAGAGCCCCACAAAAAGCGTTTTCGGAAAAGAAAAACTGGTTAATAAAATGAGGTCATATTGTTAAAGAAACTACTTGCATTATCAATACCGTTATTGATTTTGAGTTCTCTTGCTTAGCTCGTCTTAAGCTTTTTAAAGCTGCTTCAAACCGTCTCAAGAAGTCCATTACAAAATCGAATGCAAAAGCTTCTTTATATCTATATATTCTCAGGAAGGGGACGTTTTTATTTCCTACGTGAGACCACAGAGCCTAATTTTAACTCTTCGTGTACGAGATTTTTAAATTTGTCCTCTAATTTTTGCCTTTTTGAGTCCGGGGGATAAAGGGTTTTTATCGTTGGTATTTCTTCAACGAACAATATCTGTTGAGGGTTATTGCCTGTTAATTCCTTCTGCATTGCTATTTTCTTAGACTCATGGCTTCAGTCCTATTTAAACGCTATTTCGTATGACGTTTTGCGTGTATCTGAAGTCGCCAAAGGCAATTTGGGTGAGGGCATAGCCCGAACCACGACACACGCTGTTATATAAAGTGGCTGTATCATTTTTCCCATATCTATCTGGAATTAATCCATTCCTTTGTTTGAGAGAGTTTTTCTCCTATTTTTCCAGTGGCATATCCCAATGGGATTTCAAATTTAAATTTTTCAAGTGACAAACAATAATTTTTGCCCATACCAATAAAGATTTCTTTAAATCCCTTGTTGCTCAAAAATTTATTAAGTTCTCTGTTTATTTCTTGTTTCAGTTCTTCAGCTCGTTTTTCGGTCATTTTCTGATTATATTTTTCTATAAGATCATAGGATCCTAATAGCCCATATTTTGCCGAAATTATTAGAATATGTGTATTCTTTGGAAATTTTTCTTCTTGTTTCATTTTTCTAATCATCTTGAAAACAGGACCATCATAAAGTTCGATAGCAGGGGCGGGATTGAATATGCTCGCTTTTCTTTGAGAACAACTAATGATTAAAAGATGATCCCTGAAGAGAGAAAAAACATTATTATCAAGATATGCTCGTATTTGCTTGAATCTATAGTCCCTTTTTGTCTCTTTATCCATATAGAGAATTTTTTCAAGCGTCTGAAGTTTTGAATAATATTCATTACCCGGTGCTGTCACAATTTTCTTCCGTAGATTAAGAATTTTTTTCTCCAACTCAAATTTCTCTTTCTCTTTTTTTTGCCTTAATTCCCTATTTTTTCTCGATTTTTTTAGTCCTTGACTGATTTCTTCTCTCTTCCTCAGCAAATTCTTCAATTTCATATTTTTTATTTCCATTTCAAACGACACTAATTCTCTATTTAACTCTTCTATCCACATTTCTGGGGTTTTATAATTTAGAATCCATCCCTTGTAATCTCCACCAAAAACATTAAACTCTTCGAATAATCTATGTCTTTTAGGATGATAACAGCCCAATAAGAAAAGCCAATCTTTTTTATAGTTGCTTCTTATCTTTTCCAACACTTCTTTAAGGAAGTTCTCATCTTTTACCCTTACCCATCTTGCACTATTAACGTTTTTCTTAAGAAGTCCACCTATGGCAATATGATTAAAGCCTATTGATTTTAATTCTTTGTAACATTCTAAGTATTCTTCTGAAGTATTACCCTGAGTAACACCAACCAATTTAAATGAATGACTCTCATCTTTGTATATCTCCATAGCCTTTTTAGCACTCTCGATTGTTTTATCCTTATCTTTTAAAACGTCTATCATTATTCCGTATTCAATACCCATTATTTCGTAAATTGAAAATAAGTCTTCATAGTCCAGTTTACATCCTTCCTTAGAGAAAACACCTGAATCGGACACTTTTATAATATTGTTACCCTTAAATTCTTTAAACAAATCTTGAAATCTTTTTGATGTATTTGCGTGTCCCATCAATCCAAAAACACCTTCTTGATTGCCTATTTCGCAATACTTAAGAAGTTCGAGTGACATTGGGCGATCTACAACAAAAAATGGAATGGGGCCATTCTTCGATTCCATATTTACTCACCCGATTTATTAAGAACATCTTTAATCCTCTTTTCGGCATTTGGAGCTTGTATTGGGATAGGCATGTCAATTCCAGTTGCGTCATGGCTAACTAAAAGCCACTGTCCTTTCTGAAATTTGAAAGTCTGGGTAAATTGGTCTGGCGATAACGAAAATGCTTCTCCGACAACTTCTCTATCATATTTTCTCGGCAGTTTGCTGATAAAATAAGTATGAAGTTGCCCCATTATGTTTGTATCTAAATAAGCAGATCTTTGGGTGCCAATCCCAACGCCTATACCAAACTTTCGTCCTCTTCTTGTAAGGGTCTCTATAATTGATTTGGATAATTTTTCACTATCTGAACGTGGAGTGCCCGGTATAAATTGATCTGCTTCATCGAAAATAAATAATACCAATGGCAAAATCGTCCCTTTTAATCGTCTATTCCCAAATAAATATCGCCCTAAATCATTAGCAAAACGCCTCACTTTATGCGGATCATGAGATATGACTAAATATAAACTTGCCTTACTTTCATCATTTAGATCGTCAATTATCTCTTGCATATCAATTTTTGCATTTTCGCTGATATGGACACCCCCACTTTTAACAAATTCTTTCAGTGGAGCTATCAATGTGTATTCTATTCTATCCTTCAAAGTATTGTCTTTCTTAACCTTCTCTACAGAAGAGCTTATTCCCATTATACTTACTCCTTCTGCATGCCCCAATTTATCTATAAACTCTTGAGCAAGTTCAGGAGTAAGTTCATTCTTAAGATTCTTACCAAACACCTCTTTTTTTACCTGTCCTAGTAAACCCTTTTTAGTGTCTCCAAAACCGCTTTCTACCTTTTTCCATATTTCATTTAAGAAATCTTCTACCGTCCTTGTGAATGCCTCTTCAAAGATTTTAATCTTTCCCCCTTGAAGTATTTTTTTCATCAGTGGCTTAAATTTTATTTTCTCTCCCTTCAGTCCCTTTGGGAGAAGAATATTTTTCAGGAAAGTATTAACTGCGAAGTCCAGTTTGTCTGTAGAAGGTCTATTAACATGGTCAAAAACAGGTTTCATAAGGGTCTTTTCGCCCAAACAAATTATTCCCCCATTGTGGATTAATAACTGATCGACCAATAACCCCGTATATTCATCCATCAAATCAAACAAAACAATTTTGATAGGTTCATCTGTTGAAAGTAAATTACTCACTAAAGTACTTTTTAAATTACTCTTACCAACACCTGTAAAGCCGAAAACACCAAAGTGGGTTTTAATTAAATCTTCCACCCGAACATAAATTTTTACACTTATATCTCGAGCCAAATCGCCAATTTCGATAATATTCTCAACATCTTTATTAATCCCTCGGTTAAAAATCTTCTCCGTCATCTCTGAAGTAAGTGTGTAAACATCTTTTCCGACCATTGCCATCGCCGTTTCAGACTGTATCGGTTCTCCACTATTATTTTCATCATACTCCAAATTGGCAGGAACTGCTTCACAAATAATCTTGGTTGTATCTTCATAAGATTCTGTTTCCTGTTCTGTCCAATCAGCCGAAGCACTCTTTGCTGCCTGCATTACAAATCCCGGATACCCTTTTAAGTCCTTTATATCAGTACCGAGAGCATAATGCATTGGCATTACAGTTACTAACTGAAGAATACTATATCTAATGCCGTTTGAATCGGTAGCGAAATTTGGTACAGCAACTAAATCACCCTCATGCAAATCGTTTACTAATTTCCTTGTATAGTCAAACCATATTGTATACTTAAATCGAGTATTTGGATCTGCTTCAGCCCACAGCAATCTTCCAACAACATCTTTTCTAAAAGCTTCCATTTTTATCATCTCACGTTCTTTTTATCTCGTCTCTTAACTGCCTGAATGTTTTATGCGCGGGATTCGATCTTAGTGAAATATCACTACTATCTATTATTGGTTTAATCTTTTTATAAAGACTCTTTGCTCCCCAATCTGCTTTATGAAGAGGGTCAGGATAGCCAATAACCTCTGGATAGAGGTTTCGCGTCAGCACATCTAATATATACATCATTAAATCTTGCACACCGTTTCTTTTATCTTTATTCAAGAAAGAAATTGGCTCAACTACGCCCAACACTTCTTTATTCTGGTCTATAACGGCTTTTTCTATATTTTTATCTATCATTGGAATGAGCAATCTATCTATGAAAATAACATGCCCATAAAGTAATGATTTCTTTGCTCTATTGAGATAAAATTGTGCTAGTGAACGAGCAAACAATCTCTCTGGGGGTGCCACAATATTTCCCCTAACTCCCAAAATCCTCTTATTTCCTCCTTCATCTCTTTCTAAATGTATTGTCATAAACATAGAATCAAACTCGATTGTGGACCAAGGTGCGGTAAGTGAATCGGCAATCCATGGTAATGTTTCAAGAAAATCGCGATCGCTCCAAGGAAGGAGAACATGAGGAATATCATTGTATTTTTCAATATGCTCCATTACGCCTGTGTAGTTGCGGGTCAAATATTTAGATGCCGAGTCTTTCACTATGCCTATCAATAGAACGTCACGTTTCCAGCATTCTTCTATCAATGCTCTTAAACCAATACCAATTAAAAATCTGAGATCATTCGGAGAAGTCCATCTTTCTTCTATTTCTCCTTCCAAGTTCTTCTTTTTGTAAATTAAAGCATCTGGTTTTTTATCTTTAAAAAGTTCCTTGCAGATGTGTTCGAATAATCCCATACAGTATTCCCAAGAACCATCATAGCTATCGTTGAAATGTAAATTATCTCCTTTAATCTGAGCTATCGGATCGCTTTGACTTATTGGGTCATCCTGTTCGATGTTATCACCCGTTAAATAATTTATTCTGCCAAGTAATTCCTTCTCACTTAACCCCAATTCTGCAGCGAGAACAGAGGTATTTTGGGGCGAGTTATCCTGAAGTTTCCATAATATATAGTTGTAAACTCTATACTTCTTCTTAGAGGGGATGCCCAATTCTTTATTATATGGATGAGAATATGCAATAATAACATCTTGTGCTGTAAGAGACCTCATCTGGTATTTGTATCCTATTAAGTTTATTCTTTTATAGTTCACATCAGTGCTGTTCATAACGCTACTCATGGACTGATCCCACAACAATATTTTAGGTCGAAGATCGGAAGATTTTACTAGCATATATGCTTGAAATACCTCTGCCAATTCCATTAGTTGAAGATGGATATTTGATAGATCAATCACTTTCTGGTCATCAGAAACAACAAAGGGATCATCTATTGTCTCGTTCAACTCTGCAAAAGGAATTGGAACATAGGCAACCATGCTTACATCTTCGTCTGGAGACCATGGTTCATAAACAAATCTTTTATCTGACCTGCTGAAGTCAATAAAGCCTCTAATAGGATATGCCGCACCGAAAAATACCATATAATCTTGAAGCTGTTTTTTGTAACAGGAACCATCTACTGCAGCAAATCTGACTTTATCCACTTGAAAAAATTGCTCTGCAAGCATTTTCACTTTATTAAAGTTCTTCATATCATATTTTTTCATAAGATTCTTGAAAAAAGAATCGTAAAATTGTTTTGCATTTTTAAATCTCTCCTTTTTAATTTGTTCGTATCTATTTCTTGAAACATCTAACGCATCCTTGTATTTTCCTAATGTTTCGCTTATTTGTGATGGCACTATCTCATCACCTCTGCTACTAATGATCCCTTGGTAAAGTTTCTTTTTCCAACCGCCATTTCATATAACTTGTTCATATCCGCAATACCTTGCATATCATTCCAATTTAGAGATATGTACGAAGATCGAATATCCCATCTTGGCGGGATATCTGAAGTACTTCGTATATGCATCCCTCTGCATTTCCTTTTCAAAACCTTCTCCAATCTCGCTTTTAATATCTTTTCTGGGAAAGGGTATCGCTCTCGGCGACTCACTCCTTTTTCAATGCATTAATTGTTGCAATATAAATAACTATCGGATTTGAACAATTTTCATTCCTCTTCGCCAAAATTAAAATACCATTCCGGTCTTTCCGGCGGTTTAGAACTCAATATCTCCCGCCACTCTTCGTCTGTAAGCCGCTCTTGCATAGGCTGCTTAAATTCGTAATAACTCATCACAGGACCGGCACCAATTAAAATCCTGCCGTCAGGAACTTTGTAAGCGACAACAATCAAATCAACGTAGCCGACGGCTTCTTCCAGAACCTGCCCTGTATTGCCATCAGTATGAACGTCAGCAATTATCGTCGTCTTCTTTGCTTTTTCGTCAACCTCACTTATGACCGCATTCAATTCATCACCAAAGTTCTCGATGAACTCGTAATCCGCTTCGGTCAATTCCTCATTTTCCAATTCCTTCTCCGACAGTTCAACCAATCGTTCTAAAATCGTTTCTAAACTTTCTAATCTATATTTCGCGGAACTATCCAGGACATTCATCTCATCCAGCCCGGTAACAGTCATCCGTGTTAAAGCCAGCAGCCGATTGTAAAACTCAGGAA
This sequence comes from Candidatus Methanophagales archaeon, assembly GCA_017883965.1. Lineage (GTDB taxonomy): Archaea > Halobacteriota > Syntropharchaeia > Alkanophagales > Methanospirareceae > JAFNKG01. The sequence goes on from JAFNKG010000046.1 coordinate 12,767, forward strand.
CTGGCTCGACATACCCGACAACAGGTTTCTCCGGCGTAGGCATCGGCATAGCAGTTTCTGCCATCGTATAGCTTTGTTTAGCATAAAGTATGGTATCATGCCTTAACTCAGTCCACGAAGCCAGAGCAGTGGTCAGCTCTTTATCCTGCCATGCTTCGGTCTGCATAAATGTCGGATAACCGCTCCCATATTCTTTTAATAACGGCTTTAGCGCAAACAACCAGCTCCAATACAGATTTTTATTCCATTCTGTTTCGTTAAAAGAATCGAATTCGTCCTCCAATTCTTTATACGCCTCGTCATATCTCTTATAGTTGGAATCGTCCAATTCGTCCAATAACTCCCTCGCTCTATCAGAACCCAAAAGCGCCATCACATCCAAGCCACGCGGAAATCCTCTTATCGGACGACCAGCACCGGAAATAACAAAAGTAAATGGTTTTGGCTCTCTATCACCCAGATAGACATCCGTGTATGCACCAACCAAATTTGAAAACATATACGAATCCGGAATAAATCGCTGCCCCATCAATCTGAACCCCTTTGTGCTTTCCAGGCATTGGTCTGCCTGTTCAGGCGTAAATGGCGGTGGAATAACACAATCTCCTGTACCACCATATATTTTTGGCGGCATGTATTCAGCCAATTTTGACTTCAACGCTCCTATATTTTCGTCTGTTAACTCACTCAGCACGAATTTGCCATTAAATACTGAATCCAGAGCTTCTATGTATTCGTAAGGACCTAAATCGTCAGAAAGCCCGACATAGAAAGCCGTTACTGAATAGATTCTATCCCATTTGTCTTTCAGTTCTTGACTTTCTGTAAATTCCGATGCTATTAGCACGGCACCAATAGTTTGTATTTTGGCGTCTTCAGCAGAGACTAAACAATCAGGACAGCCGCCCTTTAATAAAAAACTCGTTCGCCCATACCACATAAACACCTTAAAATAGTTCTTCAGTTTCTCGCTTCGAGTATAATGCCCTCGTGGCACGTATTGTGAGTAATCCTCCTTGTATCCGAAGATAAGGGATTCCGAAAATCCTTCGTGTTTTTCTATCAACGCCAGCTCTTTCTCTACGTCAGATTGAACAAAATCAGGAACCTCAAAACTATATTTCTCCAGATCCTCCTGGTCGAAATACGCACTCGCTAAACCAGGGTCTCTGCATTTCCATTCATCCGTACACAGTTGTTCCTCCTTCGGCTGTAACAGACTCAGTCCTACTGCGAAATAGGCGACGTTTCTTCTCGATGCTTCTTTTATGTCGCCACTATAACTGTTATAATCACCAATTGACTCATTCAGCATCATATTACTGATTTCCCATATTTTATCGTAAAATTCTCGCTCCTCTATTTGTCTGAGCGTTTCATCGAACTGGATATGATAAAGATGCAATAGCGAATCAGAAGTGATAAATACGGGTATTTCTTGCTCCTTCATTGTTTTATAAGGCTCTGTAATGTATTCCTCTTCTGGATTAAACGGGTTGCTGACAACTACAAAACCGTTCTGTTCCAGCAGTCGTAAAGCATCTTCGTCCAACGGGATTTCTGTAGAAAAATCGTTGAAATTGTATATCTCTTCGGTTTTCAATGGCAACTCATACTGCGATGTTCGTAACGTGACATTCAGCGAATCTAATGAATAGTGCTCGATGAAACGCGCCGTCTTATCTGTTTGAACACCGGATAAATCAATGGGTTCTGTTTTTAATATCTGCAGTTCTTCTTCCGGTGTAGGCGGTGTTGGTTGCTGAATGCAGCCGCTGAAAAATATTACGACTGCCGCTAATACCAAAATCAATCCAAAGATTAAAGGTTTTGACTTCTTCTTCATTATGATTTATTAGAATTTAATTCCTTATAAAGTTCCATTTTTCAGGAACGTGGTCGCCCTTCTCGTTCCCAGAACGCCCATAGATCACGTGTTCCATGAATGAATCCGATAATATATACGGTCTGCTCCATCACTTGATAGATTATACGATAGTTCCGCACAAAAAGCTCACGTATGCTCGGATTATCAAATTCTGGCACTACACGCCCCCGCTCCGCCAGGTAAGCCAATGAACGTGCTGCATCTCGTGCCTCACGAACAAATGCTGCTGCATAATGAGGAGAATCCTTGGCAATATAATTAGCAACCGCCTCAAGATCGCTCCAAGCTACCTCAGTCCACGTTACTTTCCGAGCCATTTGGACATCCTTCGCTCAACCTCCTCTTGACTGAGCACATTGCCTTCCTCGATGTCTTTCATCCCACGTTCAATCTTCTCCTGTACGTAGATGTGGTACTGAATGTCCTCAAAGGTTGCATCTTCCGGGATCTGGTCAAGCATCTTCCGAACTTCTTCTTTTGCCGTACTCATCTTTGCCACCTCAGCTACAATTAAATTCTTAATTAGCCACAGAGATATAAATATATGTTATAACGAAACATCTCTCTTTATGGTGAAAAACAAAATGCTAAAAGTAAAGCCTTTGGCGTTTGACAGCTTTGGCGTGAGGTCTATGGCGACCTTCGTGGAGACCGACGACATAGCAGTGTTAATAGACCCTGGCGTATCGTTAGCTCCGAGTAGATATGGTTTACCACCGCATCCAGTAGAGGAGCAAAGGATGAGCGAGACATGGGCTGATATAACGGAACATGCATCTCGAAGTGACGTCCTCGTAGTTACACATTACCATTACGACCATCATGACCCCGCGGAGCCTGAAATATACTATGATAAAATAGTGTATCTAAAGCATCCGAAGGTGAAGATAAACAAAAGCCAGGAGAAACGCGCTTCCTATTTTCTGGATAAGCTCAAAGGAATACCACGATCCATAGATACGGCAGATGGAAAGGAATTCAAGCATGGCTCAACAGTCATAAAATTCTCACCGCCCGTTTATCATGGCACAAACCCCAAGTTAGGATATGTGGTAGAGGTGAGCATATCATGCGCATGCGGTGGTGAGAAAGTGGTTTTTACAAGCGATGTTGAAGGTCCTTCAGTAGATGAACAGGTGGAATTCATTATTCAAGAAAATCCTGACATCTTGATATTAGACGGACCGATGACCTATATGCTTGGCTTCAGGTATTCGAGGAAGAGCTTGGCACTTGCAATAGAGAATATGAACAGGATAATAAAGGAGACCGCGGTAAAAAGCATCCTGGTGGAGCATCATTTCATGCGCGACCTGAAGTATAAGGAGCGGATAGCAGAGGTGTATGGATGCGCAGCGGAGAAGGCTGTGAAGGTGATAACTGCGGCGGAATATCTTGGGCGCAGTATAGAGCTGCTGGAGGCGAGAAGAAAGGAGCTTTACGCAAAACAATAAAGGGAACTCCATCGCCTTTTATAGAATCCACAGAACATAAAATTTTTTCTTTTAGAAAAAGAAGAGTTTATTAAAAAATGTGTCCCGTTGGTAATGCTTTCAGTTCAAAAGAAAGTTTGATGATACAGTGCGCTGAGGCGATAGTAGAGATAAAGGACGATCTCGTGTATAAGCGACGAATAGAGAAGCGATACAGGGTAAAGGAGATAGACGAGCGAATAAGGAAAGAAAGAACGAAAAGCGAAGCGAAGATAATCTCAGAAGCGAGAAGAAAAGGCGTGCCTACTCCCGTTATCTTTGACATCGCGGATTATGAAATCGTAATGGAGAAAATAGAAGGTGATTTGGCGAGGGAGGTGATTGATGAGGCGATAAGCGAGCGAATAGGCGAGTTCGTTGGCATCTTGCACAAAAATTCGATAATTCACAGCGATTTAACCACGTCCAATATTATTGTAGGACGGGACAACGTCGTCTATTTTATAGATTTCGGGTTATCCTTTATCGAATCGAGCACAGAAGCAAGAGGCGTAGATGTCCATCTATTTTTCCAGAGTCTCAGAGGCACGCATGAATCGTATGAGCAATTAAAACTGTCGTTTATAACGGGCTACAAGAAGTCCTTTTCGAATGCAGCGCAAGTATTGAAAAGAGCGGAGGAAATAGAACGCAGAGGACGATACGTGGAAAGATAAATTTGATGCTTGGAGTTTGGAATTTATTTGGACTATATTATCTTCCGCAATTTCTTTCTAATTGGCTCCAACACCTCATTTAGATAACTCGAAGTGTTAGCCTTCAAATCTGACGGATGTAACTTCCCCTGCACATAATCGTGTTCGAGCTTCTCATAGCTATCATAATGGGCATCTCCACCGTATTTATCATTTCTCTTTATCGTCATTTCACCAGTACTCGGAAATATCGTATCCTTATCTATTTGCAGTATTGGATTACCCTCCGCGATCTTTGGGGGACAAAAAGAATTATTTATTTGCTTTTCCACGCGGTCCTCTGGGTCATCCACCGCTATATAATTGCCCTTTGATGAGGACATCTTCTCGCCATCTAAACCGATTAATAGCGGAGTGTGAATGCAGATAGGGGGTTTGAAGCCCAATCTTGGTAAGTTCTCCCGCGCAAGCATGTGTATCTTCCGCTGGTCAATCCCTCCTACTGCCACGTCTATATCGAGGAATGCAATGTCCACCGCTTGCATCAAAGGATATATCATCTGAGATGCTTTCCGGTCTTCCTTGCTACGAGATAACTCATCCATGCTCCTTCTCGCTCGTTTTTCCGTTGTTATCGTAGCAAGCCTTAATACATTTATCATGTATTCTTCATCGTATTGAAAAGAGGACCCAAAAATGAACTCGGTCTCATCACTTAACCCCGCCGCTTCAAAACATCGCTTGTTGTAGTCTGCAGTCTCCTTTATTTGCTCAAAATTCCCCTTCTCATTCAGATACGCATGTATATCGGCAAGAAGCACGATTATATGAAAACCAAGACGCTGCAGTTCTATCAACGTGTTTAGTATAGGCAAATGCCCGATGTGCACACTGCCACTTGGCTCAAATCCGACATACGCTCTTGGCTTCTTTTTTGATTTTGACTTTGACGCCAAAACCTCTTTTAATTCTTCCTCTGTTATTATCTCTTCCACGTTCCTTTCCAATCTATTCATTGATTCGCTGTCTGTCATTCCCTTCATTCCCTCTTCTGCATAAAATATTCCCTCTACAAACTTTCTTTTCTAAAGAAAGTTTGAATGCGGAGGGGGAGATTCGAACTCCCGAACCCCTGCAGGATGAGGCCCTGAACCTCACGCCTTTGTCCTCTCGGCAACCTCCGCAACGCTTTCTTTTATTTTTTGGTAAAAGAGAAAAGTTTATTAAAGAAATACCTTTTTGCTTTGCAAAAACATTAATACTGTGATCAGAAATATGAAATTGCCATATCGAGTAGAGGCTCTGAAGAGGGACTTTCTTCGTCTGATTAAATTCTCAATTGTCGGTGTTATTGGCGCAGGGATTAACACGGGATTCCTCTGGGTCTTGACAGACTTTGCGGGGCTATTCTATCTGTATTCTTCCGTGGTTGCGATTGAAATCGCCATAATAATGCAATTCCTGATGAATGACCGGTGGACATTCAAGGAGAGAAAAACCACACATGCAGGGCAATTTATTAAGCGCATTCTAAAAAGCAATTTATGGCGTTCAGGAGGATTAGCTGTCAATATTGGTATTCTTTACCTCTTAACAGAGTACATGGACGTATATTATCTTCTATCCAATATCTTTGGTATTATTTGTGCTTTTTTGTTAAATTATATCCTTGAAAGCCGATTGACATGGGGCATCGAGTAATGCAAATCGCAAAATTTTTAGAGAATAAGTTTTATTTAAATATATCGCATTTTTTATATATAAATAATGGAAGAAAGTTATAGCGCTAAGGATATTCAGGTGCTAAAAGACTTAACCGCGGTGAGAAAGAGACCTGCTATGTATATAGGCGACACTGGCACCAGAGGGCTTCATCATTTAGTAAACGAAGTGATAGATAACAGCGTAGATGAGGCTTTAATAGGTTTTTGCACCTCTATTGAAGTGATAATCCATCCTGATAACTCCGTTACGGTAAATGACAATGGAAGAGGGATTCCGATTGACCTTCACGCGGAATATAACCTTTCTGCGGTGGAAGTAGTGATGACGAAACTGCATGCAGGTGGTAAATTCGATAACAAGGTTTATAAAGTAGCCGGTGGACTGCACGGCGTTGGGATTTCGGTTGTAAATGCACTCTCAGAGTGGCTGGAGGTAGAAGTGGGGAGAAATGGGCAGCGCTATTTTCAAAGATACGAACGCGGGAAGCCGACATCTGAGTTAAAAGAATTGGGCTATTCCACGGAGAATGTGGGTGTGATTGAGGGTGAGGGTGAGGATAGACATGAAAGTGGGACAAAGGTGACATTTAAACCTGATAGCGATATTTTCGGGGGTTACGAATTCGACTTTAATATTTTAAAGACACGACTGAGAGAGCTGGCTTTTTTGAACAAAGGGCTTTCGCTTTTCTTGAATGATGAAAGAAGTGGCGAAGAGAGAGCATTCAAGTATGAAGGCGGCATTACTTCGTTCCTGGAATACATAAACAGGGATAAGAGAGTGCTGCACAGACCTATAATTTTTGAAGACGAGAAGGATGACGTTAAAGTGGAAATCGGAGTGCAGTATAACGACAGCTATGCGGATAACATCTTCTCGTTTGTGAACAATGTGAAGACCATAGAAGGCGGTAAGCATCTAAGTGGATTCAAAGCGGCGTTGACGAGGGTGCTTAACGAATACGGCAGAACGAAAAACTCGTTTAAAAAAGTTAATCTGGATGGCGAGGACGTGCGCGAGGGGCTTACGGCTGTAATAAGTGTGAAGCTAAGAGACCCACAATTCGAGGGGCAGACAAAAACAAAACTCGGAAATAGCGAAGTAAGGGGGATTGTAGAATCAATTACGCGGGAACACCTCTGGGATTTCTTGGACGAGAATCCAAAGGATGCTGATGAGATAATACGGAAAGCAGTGGAGGCGGCGAGGGCACGAGAAGCGGCACGACATGCTCGTGAAATAGTAAGGAAGAAGGATTTTATCGCGGATTCGCTGCCCGGTAAGCTTGCAGATTGCTCTGAGAAAGACCCTGCGAAGAAGGAGATTTATATAGTGGAGGGCGATTCTGCCGGTGGTTCTGCGAAACAGGCGCGGGATAAAAACTTTCAGGCTATTCTGCCTATTCGCGGTAAGATTTTGAACGTGGAGAAGGCGAGACTGGACAAGATACTGAAAAGTAATGAAATCCGTGCGCTTGTTACTGCTCTGGGTGCGGGAATAGGCGAGGATTTCGATTTTCAAAAAGCACGTTATAATAAGATAATCATAATGAGCGATGCCGACATTGACGGCGCGCATATAAGAACGCTATTGCTTACTTTCTTCTATCGGTACATGCAGGAGTTGGTAAGCACGAACCACGTGTATATTGCGTTACCGCCGTTGTATATGGTGAGGAAGAAAAAAGAGACGAGGTATGCCTTTTCTGATGACGAATATGCAAAGGTTTTGGAAGAGTTGAACGTGAATGAAGGCGATGCCGGTGTGAAGATACAGCGATATAAGGGTCTGGGTGAGATGAATCCTGAGCAATTATGGGAGACCACGATGAATCCGCTTACTCGATGCATAAAGCGAGTGACTTTAGCGGATGCCGCAGAAGCGGACTGGATATTTACGGTGTTGATGGGCGAAGAGGTGGAACCGAGAAAGAATTTTATACATGCTCATGCAAAGGAAGTGATGAATCTGGACGTGTAAAAATCATTTTTAAAAAAGAAAAATATTTTCCCCTCGTTTCGACAAGAGGAAAAATCGTTCCAATCTTACCTACGCGTTCTCGACTAAAATCTTTTCCGTCTATGTTTCTGGTAACATTCCTGACAGTAAACAGGCCGGGTGCCATCTGGTTTAAATGGTACTTGACATTCTTCCCCGCAGTCCGCACAAATAACCGTGTGCATCTCTCGCGGTGGACGATCAAAACCCTGTCTTCTTCCGCCAAAATTCCTTTCGCTCATTATGTTATACCTCCTTGTTATAATATAGTGGATGCTTATTATTTAAATAACCTCAAAAAGCATTGGAGTTCTTAACATATTTTCCTTGTACTTCTTCCATAGCCGCTGAGGATCGATCTAAATTGTAATATTTTCAGCATTTGTCTGATTTGTATTTGATTTTATGTATCTATTCAGGTTTTTAAAGTTTTTCTCTTTTGATAAAAAGGTAGTTTCGAATAATACCTTGGTTCTAAATGAAA
>JAFNKG010000006.1 GCA_017883965.1 Candidatus Methanophagales archaeon
AAAGATGATCCCCCGCCGGAAGTTCGGAGGCAGCTGTGGTATGTGGCACGAGCAAAGCTCAGACGATGGCTCAGGAGAGAATACGCCAGCGAGAAGGTGGAACAGTTCATCGGCAAGATTAGCAACGGCTTTGATTACTGGTTCACATTTATCCTTCGTTCAGATGTGGAACCTACCAACAACAGAGCAGAGAGAGCACTTCGCGAGCACGTTGTTCAGCGAAAGATCATCGGAACACTACGTAATGAGAAAGGGACATCTATCCACGAAAGGATCATGACAGTACTGGCGACGTGGGCGCAGCAAGGGTTCAACAGCTTCCAGATGTTGAGGTTGAAGCTAAGTAGCTAAACACATACAAATTTTTTATCAATGGCGGGAATTTAACAATGAGGATTATAGTTGAAGACAGAAGATAGAAGAACACCGTGGAAAGAGAAAATACATGAATTGTGTGATGTGTGGAGCGTCAGTCCGCCGGTTTTCATGTTTACGAGGAGAGAATTAAGAAAAATATTACGAAATAAATCAAAATGGGAAGATTTTAAACAAAGATATCCCTACGTGTTCGATGGTGATGACTGGAAAGAAGGAGAGATTAAAAGCAGTTTAAAGGATGTTATCGCTATTGATGACAGATACATTAAAAACAAAAATATTATTCGTCATGAATTTGCCCATTTACTCAGCCAGGAGCTTAGACTTTTTGATGAACGTGAGGAAGAAGAGATGGCGGCGAAGTTTGTGGTTCAGTATGGATTATGTTTCGGATCAGATTTAATAAGCTCCTGGGATGCTGGAAGAAAAGAATCAAAACACAAAAGCATTGAAATATACGTGTTTTTTGTACTAAATGCATACTCAAATCCCATTTTTGAGGAACCTCTAATAGACGGGTCAATAGATATCCAAGAGATACCATAATAGACGTTCTTAAAGAACGAAGACCATATAAGTTAGTAGTGGAATGAAAAAGAAAAACCAATCACTATCAGGGTTGTCGGCGAAGGATAAAATCATGGAATGTTTTGAGAAGGACGTCCCACGTAAAGAAATATGGAAAAGATCCTTTTACCGGGAAGCCCTTTTAATTAATTTGCCCTCTATTGTATTCATTCTTTCTTATTTGGCAATGGATATCGCAGTCTGAGATATATTGCGCCACGCCTTATTATATCGCGGATTGCATCGCTTCTGCTCCCATAATATCCCTCTTTAACGAGCCCATCTATATTTTCGACTTCTTCTACCGGTATTCGCATCTCAACCAAACTTTTACTATTCATTTTTTTCCCATTTCACCTCATTTATCTTCTTTTTTCATCCCTTCTTCTTCGCCCCTTTTGATAGTGCATGTTGGAACCATATGGGGGAAATATGTACTTATGATAATAAGTTTTTCGATTTTTTCGCTGATTCCAATTTTGAGAACCCCTTCCTTTTGAGGATTATAGAGCATTTATAAGGAGCTAAAAAGATTGTCAAGGTTTATTATTTTTCATAAATTCCACTATGAAAGGGGAAGAGGGAATATATTATGAACCCGAGTTATGAAGGTAAGATACTAAAGTGCGGAATTTGCCCCCGCATCCTTACATCTTGCGTCCTGAAGAGAGAACCCTGCTATGAATGTCTACCAGCTCATACATAACCTTTATCACTTATTGTGTTCCGGGGGAAATTTCGAATACTACAAAAAGGGAAAGATAACAGAAGATAGGAAGATGTTGGCTATAATGGGTCAAGATACCATATTTATATACCTATTGGAAAAAATATGAAAGTAAAAGTAGTTGTTGAAGAAACCCCAAATTGTTTACTGCCTATAACGACTTGGTCTCAGAGCTTCGGCTAACTTTTTAGCAACGTTCTTATCATCGAATAGTATTTCAATACCAGACAAATCACGACCTGACAAGCTCACAGAGCAAAGGCATCCGATTCAAGCGTTTTCTCCCCAATAGAACCAAAGTTTATAAGTAAAGACCCAGCTCTCTCATTTAAGTTAATATATACGGGGAGAGAGCTTTTAACTTTAACTTCATTAGTACCCTTACTATCACCAGCTAAACTATCCTGAAGTCCCACATCTATCACTCCCAGACTTTTGGCTCTTCCAAGATCAGGAATATCTAAAAAATCTTACTTTTTATTGTATGGTTTTTGTCGGTGAAAAGAATTGGAGCGAGATTTTTGATAAACTTTGGAATTATTAGCGGGATTATTAAGGCAGTTGGAGAAGGTATTATGGTGACTATTATTCCATAAAAAATATTTGAAAAAAGAATATTTACCCTTTAAATAAAAAATTTTATTTCCACCATGTTCTTACGTTCATACTCTATCTTGTTTCATTTAAAAACATTTAGCCAGAGCCTTAAAATCCTCAACCAACACTTCTTTCATCTTTGGATTGTAAGTAGCAACTGCTGGATGATACAACGGTATTATTTTTTTAATGCCCCTAATTGCGCTTACAGTAAATTCTTTACCGTGCATCTTACTTATTTTATCCTTCTTCAACCCGAACTTATCGAAGATATAGGACAACGAGAAGTTTCCAAGTGTAGCAATAACTTCGGGTTTAATGATTTCCAGTTGTGCATCTAAATAAGAAGTGCAGGCTCTTATCTCGTCCGTTGCTGGATTTCTATTACCCGGCGGTCGGCATTTTAAGACATTGGCTATATAAACTTCGTTTCTTTGCAACCCCGCGGATTCCAATAACTCATCAAGTACCTTTCCCGCTTTTCCCACAAATGGTCTGCCTTCCTGGTCTTCGTAGTAACCCGGTGCTTCACCTACGAACAATATTCTCGCGGATAACGAGCCTTCTCCAACAACGGGATTAGTTCTCGTTTTCCATAACTCGCAGCGCTTACATTCTTTTATTTCCTTTTCTATGCTTTCCATTTCTTCTTCATAAGGCATTTGAGTAAAACATTTAAAAGAGCTTTATTAAATTGGAAAATTTTTGAATGGAAGATATTAATGATTTCGTTTTAATATAGAAATATTGACATATCCGCTAAAAATCGAATCAGCATAAACGGGTGAGAGTATGAAAAAGGGAAGATGGGAGAAGTTTTCGGTATGGGTAAAGGATTATGAAAGAGAACGGCTTAGAGATAAGACCCCGTTAGAGCGAATCGAGATTTTTGAAGCGCTTTATAGAGCGGCATTAACAGTAGTTCCGAAAGTAGATAAATACCCATGAAGCTCTGATTGGCTTTTTAGGGTTTTTCAATTTTTTAGGTGAAACAGCTGTAACCTTACGGAATCATATATCAACCTCGAATAAGCATCGGAAGCCCGTCCTCGTGCAGTATTACAGCTCTGAAGGGAATACCCTTGAGGGGGATCTCTGTCTCCACGATCTTCTCATTTTCCCAGAAATCCTCTTTGAATTCCGATTCCGGGATGCTTGCCATCTCCTTCTATATTAACATCCAGGATATCAAGATGCTTTTTCTGTTTAAATGTCGAAAACTATTTGACGCTTTATATTGCCCCAAAGTTTCGTTGCCGCTTCTCTCCTTTTCTTTTCAGCATAAATCCCCCGTCCAACTATCGCATAGCTCTCATATGGCAGAACAGTGCTAAACGCTACAACAATGTCTCCTCCCTGACCCTTACCGATACCAGGGAAAAGAAATTTTGGCTCTTGGATGATTTCTTTTAGTTCCGAGCAATACCTCTTCATACTTTCTACCTTTGTACCTGGAATAACAAAATATTCAACGCCAAGTCTTGCGGCATCTAAGTAAATTCTTTCGGGTGCATCGTCTGCTATGTAGCCGCCTTCACTCGCAAGATATCCCCTATGAGTCATCTCTCCCCCGACAATGGGCGTTAAACCAAGTCTCTTGCAACCTTCAACAACGGCCCTTAGAGTTTCTATCCCTGATTCTGGAAATGCAATAGCACCATTGATGCCTGCCTTTTTTAATATCTCTAAAATCTTCCCGCCACAGATATCAGGAATATCAGTCCCAAATTTTTGATGATCATAAATTATTGGAAGATTTGTATACCTCCGAATGACTTCCGTGACTTTGTATATCCCATGTGGAACAACGAGATCCATCCCAATTTTATACCCTAGAATAAACTCCAGATCATGCGTTACCTTTATGAGATCTGCTAAATCACTTATATCACCGATGTCACAGGCCACTATGATTCCATGTTTCGAGGAAAATAAAGACATTTCATCCTCCTCCTAATAAACCATTAATAAGCCCCCACATAAAGTTCACGACAACTCCTAATATCACGGTTGCGATAAAACCCAGTATAACAGAGCCCAGGTGTATTTCCCCTATGGTTCTATAATATACTTCAAAAGTTTGAGGGAAGTTACCTTGATTTACTTGGTGTACGATTTCTCCTTTCGAGTAGTCTACATTGCGCGTATCCAGTCCTCTTAGCAGGATTATATCATATAAGCCTTTTTTTTCTTTTTTTCTTAGTGACATGAACCGACGCAAAAACTTATACCTGATTCCCTTGAGTTTTGGTAATGTTACCTTAATGCTGATCCATGTGGCTTTCAATTGGGGTTTAAATTTTGATAGTGTCACTTTTTGAAAATCGTGAGTTAACCCCCGGATAACTCCCCCTCCCTCCTTGTAGGATATTTTTATTATATCGGGAGATGACGATCCCAGTAGTTGTTTTATAGTTTCAAAGTCAAGGACGAACTTACTTGAATTTACATCGTATCCATCTGCATCTGACGGAGTTTTGTCATTGACTTTTATCTTAAAATCAGAAAAAGGACATCCAGGCGGTAATATTATTGATAGAGATTCATCTGCCGTTTTAATCTTTTTCGAAAAATCAAAAAGTCTAATCGTCCAGTTATGCTGAGCTTCTCCACTACTACTGAGTTCAACGTTCCATTCAACTTCGGATCTGTATTCGGATGTCAGAAGCAACCACCCCTATAAGTATACTTAGCGCTTTTTCTGGCTTTTAAGGCTATCACCGACTTCTAATTCTTTTGGAAGCGGGTATTCAAAATGAGGTATTATTCCTCTTTTTTCAAATGCATCCCAGTTAAATTCATCTGGTACATAGGTGCAAGCAATAACGTCCGTTACGATACCCCCATTGTATTCAATTGCATCTACAGCTTTCAATACTTCATCCCCTCCCGTGCAGTGATCTGTAAGAATTACCACATTCGGCTGATTCAATCTCCCTTTCCAAGGCTTACCCTCATCACGAGGGATTTTAAGTCTTTCGAACCTAAGTTCTTTACCCAGCCTGACTGGAACATTTGGCAGCCCTGTAAGAATGGAAATAACTCCTACAAGTCTTATGACTCCGGTTGTTCCACTTTTGTCTTTCTCAATAGGAGAAAGTAGGTCGATTTTTCGTTCTCGAGTGATTTTCTGAATTTTATCTGCATATATGTTAGCGATTACTTCACATCGGTGCGGATCATTGACTGCTGAATCAAAGTCAGAGTAGTGAGGGCTTTTACCACCTCTTCTCAAACCGTGCATACTACGCTTAACCACCCCTTCTGCTTTAAAATATTTCTTCGCCCTTTCGTACATCAACTCCATCTCGCTCTCGTTTGCGAGTCTTATCATTTTACCACCTCCTTTAATATTTTATACCTTCTCAGCCATTTTTTCTAATTGCAGAAGGATCATGTAGTAACTTTTGATGGCTTTAAATAAATAAGTTATCGCTTTATCCTCGTAAGTTTTTTCATCTTCTAAATTGAGGCTTAGCCATATAAAAGAGCTTAGCTCTTTCGAAAACGAATTGACGAGAGGGTCGTCCTCGGGGAAATCAAAAGAAGCATCTGTTGCAAGATTAAACCAAAAATCTTTAACCAGTCTTTTAATCAAGTATAAAACTGCGAGAGCTTTTTCATCTACTTGGGACGCTATCTCAACAAGATCTAAATCCACAACAAGCGCTTGAATGTTGCGTAAAGAATCGAAATTTCCATCTGAAAGCTCTTGAGCATAGCGGACAAGTTCTCCTAAAATTTTTTCAGTTTCTACCACATCCATTATCTTTTTTTATTTAACTTAAGTTTTGTCCTTCTCTCACCCTCCACCATCTATAAGGCTTTCTTTGATAACTTTCAACTTTACCTCCCGCTTCGAGAACGCTAAGATACTTCGCTGCGTTTGAATGACTAAGCATGAAAACTGTAATATGTGCAATAATATGCCACATTTCAGTTATCATATTTTATCCTTCATCTCCTTTTAATGCACTATAGAGAAGTTTTCTCACAAACTCAGCATAACTTGTTTCTTTCTCTCCTTTTTCTTTTCTCTCCATATCATACTTTTCTTTGGCTTGGTTAAATTGCCTATACAACTCTTCCTCTTCTTTCAACCGAATTGATATGACTTTCATTCTTTACCTCCTTCTTTTTTTCTTTCGCTTTTTCCCCTTCGCTTTCCCCGCCACTTTCATCTACTATACTTCATTTTGTTGCATTCTAATATTTAGTAAAACATTATGTATATAAAAGCTTTACTATATGATGCAACACTTTGCTTCTCATCATAGCAAAATCCAATTCAAGACGATTCTTCTACGGCGGTGGCTTTTCCATAATACTCATTTGAAGAAGAATAATAAGCCTTTTTGCTGTTATTAATGACTTATCGGCGATTATTCCTGAAACTATGCTTAAAATCATATTCACTATCACCCATAGATTATACGAACAAACAGAGAATAAGAAATAGTATAAACGAACTACGGGGTTCGTTGATGTCGTTTTTGGTTTGAAATTATCCTCTATCCTGTAAGAGGTTTCTATCCCCCATCTTCTTCTAAATAATTAGACTTGTTGCTAATTAACGATTTTCCCCACGCAAAGGCTTTTAATTGGATATGACAAATATTATCAAACAGGATAAGCATTAGCAGGGCTTTGAAGAATAACAGAGTAATAAGAGCCACAACAGGACTATCCGCGTCAGAATTTAATCAACTGGCGCAGAGTTTCGGCCAGGAAAATCAAAATGAGAGGTGGATTAGATACGAGAGAGGGCTTGAACGGGGGGATAGAGAAAGGAAACCCGGAGGTAGAAGAATAGGCAATTTGAGAAGTTTTGCAGAAAAATTATTTTTCATTCTCTTTTATTTCAAGTGTTATCCCACTTTTGACGTCTTAGGGATTATATTTAATCTCGACCGATCCAATGCATGCCGCAATGTCCAGAGATTAACCTCGATATTGGAGAAAGTGCTTGATAAAAAGATGGTATTGCCAAAGAGGAAAATCAGCTCTTTAGAGGAGTTATTTGAGATATTCCCCGAAGTTAAGGACTTATTCATCGACGGAACTGAGAGGCCGATTCAAAGGCCTAAAGACACCGAGAAGCAGAAGGCAAACTACTCCGGCAAGAAGAAGATGCATACTCGTAAGAATATACTCATCACCGACAAAAATAGACGAGTTGGTTACCTGAGCCCACCTGCGGAAGGTAAAAAACACGATTATGGCATGTTTAAAGAGCTATTCCCGCCAGAGCTATTCCCAAATAGTATAACGTTATGGCTGGATTTGGGCTTCATTGGCGTTGAAAAGGATTACCCGGATGCGACTGTTATGATGCCGAAGAAGAAGCCGCGAGGGAAAGAATTGAGTGATGAAGAGAAGGCGCAAAACAAAGTTATCAGCGGCCTTAGAGTCCTGGTAGAGCACGCTATCGGTGGAATTAAGCGATTTAGGATAACTACTGAGAAGTTTCGTAATAAGAAAGATACGTTTAATGATGATGTTATGTTGATATCGTGTGGATTGTGGAATTATCATTTGATGTGTTGTTGAGTCGGGAGACCCGTAAGGATTGGAGTAACTAATTCTTTCGTGGATGTGTTATTCCGCAACAAGTCTAATATAGATAAAAAAGCCTTTAATCAAATTACCATGATTTCAATAGAAAAAGCGCGTGAATTGGTGGAAAGAGAAATAGAAAACGATAATCTAAGGAACCACATGCTTGCAGTTTCCAAAATAATGGGCGCGCTTGCGGATAAAATAGGGATTGGAGAAGAAGACAAAGAAAAGTGGATACTGGTCGGCTTGTTACACGATTTGGATTACGAACGCACAAAAGATAACTTCGAGAGACACGGTATTATCACGGCGGAGATGCTAAAAGAAGAACTGCCTGACGAATGCCTGCAAGCGATAAAAGCGCATAATAATAGAACGGGGTTTGAACCGAATAGCGTAATGGCAAAGGCTTTGATTGCCGCAGATGCCGTTTCTGGTTTAATCGTGCCGACTGCCTTGATGATGCCCACCCGCAAATTGTCTGAAGTAAGTGCGAAATCGTTAAAGAAGAAATTCAGTGATAAGTCCTTTGCACGAACCGTCAGCAGAGAGAATATAATGGTCTGTGAAGAACTCGGGTTCGAGCGAAACGAATTTTTCAAACTCGCTCTTGATGCTCTTCAAGCGATAAGTGATGATTTGGGACTATAAGTCGCCTGTCAGCTTCACAGCACCTCCCATTCATTCTTTCCCATATCCGATTCCCTCAACCATATCGCCCAGCAGAGCAATATTTGCGAATAGCCTATCTCTTTCGATAACCTCTCCATCTCCTCGACAAACAGTAAATCGTCATTTGCATGAACTCCAAACTCTCGTTCCGCCACCCGCTTTATTATCTTATCCGGCATGCTCGTATCTACACCGGCTTGCATTCGCAGATACTGAAACGTAATCAGTCCGACGCCGTTAATCCTTCCTATTTCATCATTCTTCCATTCCTTATGGTTTGCACGCTCAGCCCAATACCGCAACGCATCGAAATCGCTATCTAACTCATTGTCTTCTTTAATGCCACTTAAAACACGACTTATAGCTATTGCCGCGTGCCAAACGCGTCTGTTATTTATTATCCTCCGCAACCTCGCATCTTCTGGCGAAAGCTTCGAAAACGCATTAAATGAACTTATCTCGCCTGTCTTTACGTAATCGGTATAAAATCTCTTAACCCTTGGCACAACGATTTTGAAGTAGTTCAATCCAATCGAATCTAACGAAGCGTCCACAACAATCAATACCGCATCTCCATCCCATCTCTTACCATTTAAGCATCGAAGCTCGCCTTCTTTCGCCGCTGCAAGAACTTCTTTGAATCTGTCCTCGAAAATCTCCTTTAACCGCATCATAATAACCTCCTTGCCTTCATTCGTCTTCTTATGTGCGAATAAAGTTTTAAACTTTCGTATTCTATCCGCTCAATTATTTCTGGCGATATGTCGCTTAATCGGTCTATTAAATAAGCATCCGCATAGTCCTTTACAATAGCGGGATGAAACGATACATTCTTATTATACAAATTCTCCACAGCTTTTAGTTGCAGCTCAAACCATTCCTTCGGTCTGTTTGTTATCTGCTCAAAATTCTCAGGTGTTCCGGTTTTAAAAGACAGCCTTACATGCAGATTATGGTATTTTGAGAGCTCATCAACGTATTTTTCATCTTCACCTAATAATATACCGTTGGTTTCAAGCACAAAGAGAAGGGCTGGGTCTAAAAGTTCAGCGGTTCTTATTACATCCAGCAGATGGTTTTTACACAACGTTGGTTCGTTTCCGCTTATCCTGATCGCTCTGAACTCATGTTCGTGTGCGATTTTAACAAGTCTTTCTGCAACTTCTTCTGCCGTGTAAAACTCTCCAAATCTTTCTGGATGAATTCTCGTTCGGTAACTCCAGCAGAATGCACAGTCCATGTTACAGCCCATACAGTCTGCAGTTGCGATACCTCCGTAGAACCGATCCGCTCTGAAACGGTAATATTTTCGTTTGGTTTCGTTACAAACTTCCATCTTTCTTGTAGCTACATATACCGTTAAGTTCAATCATAATTTATAGCAGTTAGAAGAATACGAATACCTATGAACAAAATCGAAGTGCTTCTCGTTAGCTTCCCGTTATATGCAGAAGACCTTGGGATAGACCTGAAGGAGCCGTCAGGCAGGTTCAAGTGGTTTTTAGCCTCCATTCTGTTCGGTGCGAGAATAAGCGAGAAAATCGCATCGAACACATACAAAACGTTTGAACGGTATGGAATTGACAGCATGGAGAAGATCATCGCTGCTGGCTGGGACGAACTGGTCAGGATTTTGGATGAAGGCGGATATGTGCGATACGACTTTTCTACTGCGACAAAGCTGCTTGATATAATGGAGATGCTAAAAGAGAAATACGGGTCGTTGGAGAGCCTTTATGAAGAATCTTCGGATACAAAAGATTTAGCGAGAAGGTTGCAGGAATTTAAGGGCATTGGTACGGTAACGACACAGATATTCCTGCGTGAATTGCGCGGTGTATGGCAAATAAGCCCTAAAATATCGAGTAAAGCTAAAAGTGTGGCAGAGAGTCTGGACATAAATCTGCGAGAATTCGAGGGTGAAGAACTTTCTCGGGTTGAGACTGCACTCGTTAAGCTCGGCATAAAATATTGCAAGAAGAAGAGATGCAAGGAATGCCCGGTGATGGATTTTTGCGGGCTGGTTGTGGGGTAATTTTAACAACTTTTGTGACATTTAATGCTATGCACACCCCTTAAAAATAAAAATGAAAAACTTGCACCAGTGGTGCGAGAAATTAGCTGGACCAAGAACATCGTCATTATGGAAAAATGCAAGGACGACCTGGAGCGAGAATTTTATATCAAAATGACCAAAAAGTTCGGCTGGACGAAAAATGTGCTTATCCATCAGGTAGAGAGCCGAGCGTATGAGCGATTCCTGCTAAACCAGACCAATTTTGATTTGAAAGTAGGCGAGTTCAAGCCGGAGTATGCGGGCAAAATGCAGTTTTATCTTTCGGTATTAAATGACAAAGTAAGACTGGAAGAGGAGAATCCATCTATCGGAATTATCCTCTGCAAAGAGAAAAATCGGATTATTGTTGAGTATGCCCTCTAGGATACTACTCAGCCCATCGAAGTCTCCACCTATAAAATCACAACTACCCTGCCCGAGGAATTGCGGAACTATCTGCCTTCTGATGAAGAGATAGCGAAAAGATTGGAGGGTGTGGAAATATAAGTGAAGAAAGCTTACATTTTATAACTGTTTTCAAGATAACTCTGTAATTTTATGGCAATTCCAAGTCCATAAAGCCATCATTTATTTAGAAATCGAAAAGAATTCTTTACGTGCTCTCTTCTTTCATATAATCATGGGTTTTCTTGCAATCTTCGGAAAAATAAACAATACTCTTCATACGTTTATTTCTTGGGTCTATCGCCTCTAAGACATCATTGGCGTTCACATATTCGTCACAATAATGGCACTTTACCTTTAAATCAGGAATCTTGACCTTTAGACCAATATCTCCGGTCAGACATCTTGCCATTTTATTTTCTCTAAACACCCTGTCCAAAGCGCTAGCTATTGTTAACCTGTGCTCTCCTAACTCTTCGCCAAACTCAGAGATTATAGCTAATTTTGCGTTAGACTTGTATATAGTTGAGAATACGCCTGTCAGCATTAGATGATTCTCTTCCTTCTTCGCCATATCATCTCCAATATTGAAGTCATTTTCATCTATTGAGCCGAGATGAGGAACAATTATGTCCACATCTTTATATTGTTCCTCAACATCCATGTCATGCCGGGTGTCACTTGTGTACCCTATCCTGAAAGGTCTGGATTTCGTATAACCACTTTCACCATATAACTCCAATATAAGGCCAACAGAATATGCCTTGCACAGAACTTCTTCATGAACAGCTTTTGTAACTCTTATTCTGATGTAGTCTCCTAAGTCGTATGTGATTCCCTCCTCTAAAGGGTATATCCGATTTATCTTAGCGTCTTTTTCATCTTCGTTTAGGGGAATCCAACCCAAGAACTTCTTCAGAGCTCCTAGGTTCATAAAAACATTTATCTTCTTTTTCTTCTCGTTTTCTTCAAGATTATCATTGTATTCAAATATCAGCGTGAGTAGGGACTCGAAATCGCTACTGTGGTCTACATGGGCGTGTGTTATGATTACCGTGTCTATATCATAGATGACCAACTCATTATTGAAGAAATTGTCGAGAAAGTTGAAACCAGGGTCTATGACGATGCCTTTTCCTTTCCAATAGAGAAAGTATCCTCCTCCAAGGTTCGACTCTGTGGGTGTGAGCATCGTTGGTGTGTAGGAGTTCCATCTCCTCAACACTAAAAAGAAGTTTTCTTTTAGTAGTTCATTCCTTGGTTTTAAAGAATCAGCAAGTCTTTTTTCGTATGTCTTTTTTGCATCGAGGATTGCCTTGTATTTATCCCTCAGTTCGTTTATAACCTCGTTTCGCGCATCTATTTCTAAAATCCGTTCCTCCTTCTCTTTTTTGGGCTGTGTTGATTTTTCAATTTCTTTCTTTTTTTCTAAATATAACTCTTCTCTCTCTTTTCGCGCTTCCAAATCTCTTCCAAGCAATATCAACATTAAATTTCTGTTATTTTTGGCCAACTCATACTTCGGATCGATTTTGAGGGCTTCCTCATAGCACGCGAGGGCTTCTTTGTATCTGCCTAAATTACCGAGCGCATTTCCTTTGTTGTTCCATGCCTTTTCATCTTTCGGATCGATTTTGAGGGCTTCCTCATAGCACGCGAGGGCTTCTTTGTATCTGCCTAAATTACCAAGTGCAATACCTTTGTTGTTCAATGCCGCTTCATTAGCAGGTTCAATATGGAGGGCGTTGTCATAGCACGATAGGGCTTTTTCGTACCTGCCTAAATTACGGAGCAGATTGCCTTTGTTGTTCAGCGCAGGTGTGTACGTTGGTTTGATTTGTAGGGCACGATCATAGCACGCTATTGCTTCTTCGTACCTGCCTAATTTAACAAGCGCATTTCCTTTGTTGAACCATGATTCATAATACATCGAGTTGATTTGTAGGGCACGATCATAGCACGCTATTGCTTCTTCGTACCTGCCTAATTCATAGAGCGCAAAACCCTCATAATGCCAAGCTTTTAAAAAAGTTGAGTCTAGTCTTATTACCCGATTAAAGTGCTTAAGTGCGTCTTCCCAGTGTTCATCTATTAAGTCTATCTTACCCTGTATGTATTCTGTCTCCAGTTCTTTCTTCACTTCTTTGGCTATTTTTAAAGCATCCTCATAGAGGGGTTTTGACTCCTTACTCCTCATAGCATCTGCAAAAGCATCATCAGCCTTTTCTATCATTTCCTGCAACATTTTCTGAACTTTTTTATTGGGCATGCTCATCACAACCTTTACACTTAATACACAAACACGCTATATATATTCGAGAAGTCAAGAATAGGTTAAATATATTTCGTTTTGGGATTGCTTTACCTCTGAAAAAATGTAGTGCAATAGAGAAATATACCCCATCTTAAATAATGCGTTGTACTGCAAATATGAATTAAGCTGTGATGGCACACGTGTATGCAAATTCCCAGATGGTCATCTTCCACCTTTAAAGCGGGTATCCAAAATGCACTAAAAATTTTATTGGGATACCTTTATAAATGTCCTATGCCTTAAGTAAAAGATAAACACAGGGTAATAAAAGTGGATTGATAAAAATGCATGAAGAGGAACTTTTTAGGGGTGGAGAAATTTTGTCTGAGGGAGAGTTTAAACGGACTAAACTTAGATATAATGCCAAAATAACTGGGCATATCCGAGGGGGTGACTTAAGTGTCAAAAGATAAAGAAGTTTGTTTTGTGATCATGCCATTTAGCAAAACGACAGAGGAACATACTGAACGCTACTGGACAGAACATTTTAAAAGCTTCTTGAAACCCCTTATCGAGGAAAATTCAAACCTCAAAGCTCGTCGCTCAGAGGCACTGCGTGGAGATATTCTGAGACAAATCATCACTGATCTTGTTGTTTCCCGGATAGTAGTTGCAGATTTAACAGATCAGAATCCTAATGTTTATTGGGAGCTAGGGGTTCGCCAAAGTTTTAAGCATGGTACAGTTACGATCGCAGAAGAGGGCACGAAAATTCCTTTCGACCTTGGTGGCAAAGGCACCCTCTTCTATTATCCAGAGGATCACGTAAAGCTGGAGGGTTTTCGTAGACGTTTCAAGGAAGCTATTCAAGATTGTTGTGCAGATCCTGATAGTCCTGATAGCCACGTACTGGAGACCCTTTCGGGTCGAGGGACTTTGTTTGAGATTTTTCGTCGAGACGAGGCTATCCGCCGGCTAGACGCTGTACTATCAGAATGTGACTGGAATTTAGATGTTTGGGAAAAGGTAATTAACCAAGCCCGTGCTAACCAGGAAAACCCTGAGAAGCGTTTGTTCATCACCAGGCGTTTTAGGGTCTCGGCAATCGAATTGCTAGTGACAAATCGCTATGTCGATGAAGATCACTCATTCTTCACATTAGCTGAACTCAACCAGGATCTCAGTACTGCGGCGAATGATATGCTAAACGGTTGGGTATATAACCCAGGAGGGGCGGAGAAGTGGTTATTATCGGAGACAAAATCAAGGAAGGATAAGATTGAACAGTTTAAAGTAGCAGTAGTGAATGCTCGTGAGAAGCTAAGTAAGCAATTTTGATACGGAAGGCGAGCATTTCACATAATAGGATATATATAGTTCGCAACTTCGGTCACTAACACATTTTTTATTCGGCAAAAATTACAGGTATACCAAGCATGTTATGTGCGATTGCCTTAGTCTAAGAAGGAGGTATTCTGTCAAGAAATGTACCCAAAATTGTTTCAGTTATGAAAATTTAATACAATTACATTTTTGAGTCCTTACATTACCTTTACCAATCTGCCTACTCGAAAAAAAACGACAACGCTGAAAACCGAAGCGACTGCGAGTGTGCCGAGCAAAATTCATAATATCCGGTTGGTGAAAATTCGACACCTCAGAACTGAACCTTGCATCCAGTCTGGTTGGTAACAACCGTGAAGAAGCTAAGGGGATGAGATACTGGACGGTGAAATTGTGTAGGTGTATTCAACACCCAACAAATTGACAGTCCCTCGGGGAGAAGTGTGTATGCAGCAGGTGCTCAAGCAAGCAGTCATCGGTAAGTTGACGGAAGAGTGAAGAATGAAGCATTAACACTCGTATTGCTCTTGCTTTTGATCACACCTTTGCATTCCCTATGACCGCACCTCCAACCTAACAACCCCCTTAACCCTCTTTACCGTAACCCTCTTCCTTTTAAACACCTTCCACAGGTTTATTTTCCGTGAATGCCTCTCGTAGATGCCTTTTATATACTCTCTCCACGCCGCATCATCCACTATCTTTCGAAGCACAAAAGAGGATTCCACCGCTTTCTCGTATGCATAATCCCCCATCGTCTCTATCAACGATTCTGTAAACGCTTTCAATTCCTTCTCCACCTCTTCTTGCATCTCATCCTTCAAATAATTCAGCAGTTTCAGCCGGGATTCCGCACTGAAGCGATAATCACGCTTCTTCTTGATTAACGTGCTCAGCAGTTCCTTATCACCCAACCGCATTCCGGCATCCACGCAAAGGTCATAATACTTCAACGAATTTTTAAATACAGCTTGAACCTGCTTCCTTCGCCCAGTGATGTTTTTCTCTCAATTAATGCACTCGCTTTCCCCGTCTTTCCACACTTTATCAAAAACTCTATAAACGAGTACTCGTCTATGAACCGCTCAATGTAACTATCAAAGACACACAACCGCTTTGCATTCTCTTCATCCACCATTCTATCGAAAAACGGTGCGAGCATATCATAATCATCCGCCCTGTTCAACTCCGTCAACCGCTCAAAATCACTTTCTTCCAACTGCTTCCTCAAAAAAGCATCACATAAATTCTCGAATATCGCATCACCTATGGTGTCGTCCGTGTAGTCGTCATAAAAATACCCGTAATCCTCGCACTTCTCCACCAGGAACTTCAATATATAAAAAATCTGGTCTTTCGTCAATATGTCCTCATTTGTCTTTATGAGCCTTGCGAAATCATGCACAAACTCCATATCCGCGTAGTAGTGCTCTATACTTTTCAACATCGTTTTTATCTGTTTATCAAGCCCTTTGACCAGTTTTTCACTCACATCACCCTTCTCGCTCAGGGGCAATAAATAAGGTAAGAGTTCCTGCGGGTTTACGCTTACCAACCGTTCAACCATCTCTTTTAAATCCTCCCTGCTCGCACTCTCTATGCGCTCCATTACCTCATCACCCTCTGTATATTCACCACTGGAATAGCGAAGCAGGACTGCAACGCCGTGTTTACAGTTATGCCGATACGGGCACGAGCAATTGCACTGAAAATCGTCCAATTGCACCTCCGTATTGTATCTCTCTGTCCCTATAACTTCACCAAACAGCTTATTCCTGAACTTCACCACGTTTAAAACTCTTCCTTCTTTAAAATACCCCTTGCCCCTTTCGAATATCGCCTCACCATAAACATGTTTTATCTCACTCTCCTCCATTCAATTCTTCACCTCCTCACTTCTTAGTACCGCTTTTGTTTTAGCAAATTGGAAAATGTAAAAAACACTTTTTCTTTAAAACGTTTAAGAAAAGTTTTATCAAAAACGCTTCGCGGAAAAGGAAAACCTGTGCTAAAAGAAAAACTAAGATAAGATTTTTAGTCAAGGTTTTTACCGAAGGTAAAAAAGTTGTTGGTAAAGCTTTCTTTTTAAAGAAATCTTTATTTTGACTTTTGCACTTTGCACTTTTCATTTTTCACTGTCTGTTCAAAATTCAACGATTTTTGAGCAGATACCTTCACTCCGCAACCATCCTCTTCAAATCTCTCACCAACTCCTCCCTTACACGGTCTTCTCTGTTACCACCGCATACCATGCCCCTAACACCAATTATATCAGTCTTAATCTCTTTTAACGCAGGAATATCATCAAATGTAAGCGAGCCCGCAATAGCAGTCTCCAGTCCCAGCGCTTTTGATTCCGAAACAAACGTCTCAAGCTCTTCTTCACTTAGAAACTCTAATGTTGTCCTACCGTCTTTTATACCGGTGTCCACCATCGCCACGTCTATATCCACCTCTTTCCCAATTTCCGCGATTTCAAAAGGCGAAATCGAATTTATTCGTTTGTAGTCAGAATAGAAAGCAGAAACGACTTTCTTGGTTGGTGCGAAGTCTTTCACCGCTTTAACAACCCCGGTAAGCAAATCTATCGCCTCCTGCCTCGTTTTTATTTTGAACAATCCGACTTTTATGTATTCTGCACCGGCAGAGGCAGCACCTAACGCGGCTAAAGAAGCAGTCCCCGGCTTATAATCGAAATTCCCTATCGCAGCACTTATTTTTACCCCATCTCCTTTCTCTTTTTCCACCAATTCCTTTATTGACTTTATAATCCATGGGAAATTAGCGCCAAGAGAACCTTCTTTCGGATTCTTCACATCTACAATATCAGCATTTCCGCGAATCACCGCCTTCGCTTCCTCCATATCCTTCGGGCTCACCAACAATTTCATTTTTCTCAAACCTCTCTTTTCTCCATACTCCTGACTTCTTTATTTATAAAACACCTCGCTGGCGTGCCAATTAATATAATCTTCTGTTGCCTGTGTCTTCCCGAACCAGCTATAACACTGGGTCCCTTCATTTTACGGAAGAAAGCAACTAAGACTTCCCCCTCCACTCCATCACCCTTTTTATAAAGAATTGTCATTTAACCTCAAACCTCCTTTACAAAACCTTCTTTCTCCAATTCTTCTACCATTTCTACAACGAATGCGAAATCGAGTCGCAAGTCATCAGCAATCTCATCTAACCAAGCCTTATCTCTGCTCTTCAAGTAGTCCCTTATCTCCCTTTTGGCTTCTTCTCTTGATATATTTCTGATTTTAATTACCTTTACCAGCTCTACTTCTTTAACGTAATGCTCAATAGCTTCCCTGATAAAATCAGTTCGTGACTTATAGCCGAACGTATCCACTATTTCATCTACTTTGTTGACCTGAACCTCGGGCAGTCGAATCGGGATCATCCTTGCTTTTCTGGCTTGTGTTCGCAATATGTTACGTGGCATTGTATTACACGTATATAAAGATATATCTTTTATCTTTTTAACACCTTAACTCCTTTTTCATCCCCCACATGCACTTCAGCAGCATTCGTAAATATTCCATGCTCGACAGAGCCGACAACCGAAGAAAGAACACCGCTCATTTCCTCTGGATTACTTATAACGCCAAAATCCGCATCTATCACCAAATTACCATTCTCCGTTATAAAATATCCTCCTTTATTTCCTTCATTCCTCAAAACAGGCATACCTCCTAGCTCTTTCACTTCTCTCTCCACTACTTTCACGGCATAAGGTAAAACTTCTAAAGGAACCGGCTTATTCAGCAACTCCACCATTTTCTCTTCTTCAACACAGATAACAAGTTTTTTTGCTGCGTAAGACACTATTTTCTCCCTCGTATGCGAGCCCCATCCACCTTTTATTAAATTTAGTTGAGAATCCACTTGTTCTGCTCCATCTATGCATATATCCAGAGAAGGATGCTCAGAAAGTGTGGTAACGTGAATCCCGCATTCTATTGCTATCCTTTCGGTTCTAAGCGAAGTAGGAACGCCCAAAACATCAAGCTCCTCATCCTTTATCCTGTCGCCTATCCTTCTTATCGCAAGTTCTGCCGTAGACCCTGTGCCGAGACCCACTACCATCCCGTCTTTTATCAAAGAAGCTGCGGATTCTGCTGCTTTTTCCTTTTTCTTCTTTCTCTTTTTATCTTCGTTCATATTCTCAATCTGGAGTTTTTCCCTTCTTAAAACTTTTCTTTTTTTTAGAGCTAATCAAAAACATATTAAGGATGCGTGTATAGGATATAATAAAATGCAGGGGAGTAGCGTGGAATGGACAGAGAAATACCGTCCAGAGAAGTTAAGAGAAGTTGTGGGCAACGAAGAAGCGATAAAAGAACTAAAAGAGTGGGCTGAGGAAGTCTATAAGTATAAGGCAAAGTCGAAGAAAGCTGCTATACTTCACGGACCACCGGGCTGTGGAAAGACATCAGCCGCGTATGCTCTTGCTTCCGAGCGCGGATGGGAAGTCATAGAGCTTAACGCATCAGACCAGAGAAGTGAGGGGGTGATAAAAAGTATTGTAGGACCGGCTTCCACAAGCAATACTTTCAGTCACACGACGAGATTAATCATTTTGGACGAGGCTGACAATCTTCACGGTAAAGAAGACCGCGGGGGAACGAAGGCGGTAACAGAGATAGTGAAAAGAAGCACGCAGCCAATAATCCTCATTGCCAACGACAAATACAGGATGGGAAAAGCGTTGCAGCGGAATTGCAGGACAATTAAGTTCACGCAGGTAGAACCGGGGAAGGTTTACCATGTGCTGAAAGAGATAAGCGATGACGAAGGGATAGAGATAGCTGATGAAGCACTGCGCATTCTGGCTAAAAACGCTCATGGCGATTTGAGGTCCGCAATAAACGACTTGCAGGCTATTTCAATGTCGGAATCGAAATTGGAGAAAGGAGACATAGCGACAGGGGGAAGAGACGTTGAGGAGGACATTTTTGCGGTATTGAATAAAATCTTCGGCGGATACGACATGCAAGAAGCGCTTTTCTCTCTTTACGGTATTGACAAGACGCCAGAGGAAAGCATACAATGGATATATAAGAATTTTTCGTATGAACATGATGAAGAAAGCTTTTTGCACGGGTTGCATTACCTGAGCAGGGCGGATACGTTTTTAGGAAGAGCAAGACGCCGTGAGAATTTCAAGTTCTGGCGCTATGCATCCAGTTTAATGGCTTGCGGCGTGCTTTCTGCAAAAGAAATGCAGGGCGGTAAAAGAGAAGGAGGGCAAAGGCGATATTTTCGGTCGCCGTGGCAACGCGAGCAGCGAAGTGGTGAAGATAGAAAATCCGTGCCTATACGCGAAGAGATAGCGAAGAAAATAGGTGCGTATTGCAAAGTGCCACTGAGCTATGCACGATTCTTTGTCGTTCCTTTTTTGCCGTTTTTTTTCCGCGACGAAAGAAAGGCGGTGGATATTACCGCATCGCTCCGGCTTGATGTTCCTCAAATTGCGTTTTTGGTTAGTGATACGGAAATAGGGGCTAAAGAGAAGGAGGAAAAAGCGAAGAGAATATACCATGACGCATTTGCGATAGCGGTGAGAAAAGGAAAGGAGCGGGTAACGGGAGAGGAAGGTGGAAAAGTGGTTAAAGCTGAAGTTGGAGATGAAGAACTATTAAAAACAAGGGAAGTGGAAACAGTAGAGGCGGAAGGCAAGGAAGAGGAGGTGAAAGAGGTGAAAAACCAAAAGACGCTGGGGGATTTCTTTTAGTTCAGCACATATCACGCAAGCAATAGCTATTATCGCAGTGGTAATCGTCGCTTCAGTCATTCTTCTTTGGTTTTGTGGTTATTTTTTTCTTTCCTTTCTTGGTCTTCTTGGGACTCGGGGATTGGGATTTAGTTTGGATTTGAGAGTGTTTGACAGCGGGATTTTTTAAAGAGCGGTGGTCGTTGCACACTTCCTTTAGAAGCCCGAACAGTTCCTGGTGTTCTCCGGTGAGAATCCTGTCTAATTCGCACAGTGCGATGATGCAGTGCTTCGTTTCTATGTGCCCCTTCTCAGGGCTTAAAACGGTGTCCGGGAGTTCCGCAACTTTTAAAATTGTATCCTTCATCTCTTTTGGTATACGACCGGTCAGTGCATACAATTCGACGATCTGATTTAACTTCGCCATTCCGATGAGATTGAGTGCGCTGTCCATCCATTGTATAAGTTGTGCAAGCGTAACCGTGTCAACTATTTCATTTTCATTTCCGATCCCGATCCCAGCTCCGACTCCAAATCCATTCAGCTCTGATTCTGATACCGCCGAATTGTGAATTAGCGGTTTTTTTGACTGCGATTGTGCTTCTGTTCCTGTTCCTGTTTCTGTCAACTTCTCAATAGCATCTTCCAAATTTCGCAGCCTCCCTACCTCTACATTACCCATTTCCTTTAATTGTTTCATAGCCACCTCCAATTTTTTTATTCTTTCCTCATCTATTCCATTACCTCCACCCCGTTCCTTTAATTGTTTCACAGCCTTCTTCGGATTTTTTACTCTCTCTTCGTCAACGCCACCACCGTTCATTCGCCGCATCATTTTTTATTTATCATTCCTTTATATTTTTAACTAATCTCTTTAACTTAATTTACATAGAGGCTATATAAATTTTCCGAATATTTAAATTTTTCTTTAGCATATTTGAAAGAAAAATGTCGAATAGTGATTATTTATGTCTTCTCGATACTCGGTAAAAGACTCCACAAGTTCAAAAGCCATCCTTTGTCATCTCACCGCTCTCCGCGTTCCCGGCGGTAAACAAATACTGATTTTTCACCCCTATGTATGTTATTATGCGAGCAAAAGGGCACTATTCTACCATCTGACAAACCATAGTGTATCACACATTTCCTTAAACGAGCAAAATCGAAATTGTATGTGTCCATGAAATGCATTGAGCCAATAAATAGAAGGTTGAAATGGAGGTCGCTTAAGTCCCGGTAATCGTGGCTTTTTACGAACTCGATAAAAAACTCTTTTAAAAAACCTGGACGGATACTTCTTAAAGCCGTAAAAACAGGTATCTTTTTCTTTTTTTTATATGCCGCTGCCAATCTTTCCAGATTCACGTATTTCGTTATCGGCTCTACTTTTTCTTCTGCTTTTCCGTTTTTCTCGACTACGAGATAAGAAAAAGCGCCACAGGAAAAATGACAGCCCACTTCCGATTTGCCTAAAGTTCCAAGTAGCACGCTCATCTGCGAAGGGGGCAAGAAATCATCTCTACGAAGAAAACCTGTTTGTTCTTCTATTTTACTAATGACATCAGAAACCGTTATCCTTTCATTTTCGGTATATGATGTCCTACCGCAGAAGGAAATAGGCTGGAAATTTACGCCTCGTATGATATCACTATTCTCTATTGCAAATTTTATAATAGCACCGATTTGGTAGTCGTTCACGCCTTTTACGATGGTAGGCACGAGAACGATAGCAGGGTTGGGTCCCGCATTTCGATGGTTTTCTATCGCTTTTTTCTTTACTTCGAGCAGTTTTCGACCTCTTAGCTTCTCGTAGGGCTCTTCTGTTACACCATCGAATTGAAGGTAAATAACACTTGTGCCTGCGGATTCTATCTCTTTGCAATATTCCTCGCTCTCTGCCATTTTTATACCGTTGGTATTTACTTCCACGTGCTCAAACTTTTTTCTCGCATACGAAATAAGTTCAGGGAGGTCGTTCCTCAGCGTGGGCTCGCCGCCACTGAATTGAAGCCCCGCGGCATTTGTATTCGATGCGAAGTTGTCTATAATCGCTTTTAGTTCTTCTATTTCAGCGTCTTTTTCATGTCCACTGCCATTTCCTTTATCATTACTTTTTGCAAAGCAGGTAGGACATCTCAGGTTGCATCTCATCGTTACGTCTATGACTCCTAAAACAGTGGATGATTCATGCTGTGGGCACAACCCGCAAGCAAAGGGGCATTCTCCATTATTTTCCTTTATTCCTCTTCTTCCTGCTACTTCGATGTCTTTCGCTTCAAATAGTCTGTAAAGTTGATAATCCGACCAACATAGGTCTTTAAAAGTGCCGTGTTCCGCACAGCTCTTCTCCATATAAACTGCTCCGTTCTCTTCATACAGCCTCGCATCTATGATGCAGTAGCATACCGGGCAGATGCTTTTCGTGGCTCGGATGGGTGTAGGTGCGGATACAGGTACGGATTTCATTTTTTGTTATGTATCTTTTTAATATCTGAGGAATGATATAATAATAACGGGATATTGAAGTTAGTAAATTCATTGAAATTGAATGAAGTATGAAGTAATGGAAAAATTGAAAATAGTGCTGGAAAGATTGAAAGAGTATCAGCCAGAGAGAATTATCCTTTTTGGCTCTTATGCCAGAGGTGAAGCCGATGAATACAGCGATTTGGATTTCGTAGTTATCAAAAAGACGGGTAAAAGATTTTTAGAAAGGTTGATAGAGGTAGCAAAACTTATAGACGATGATTTGGGAAATGTGGATGTTTTCGTTTATACGCCGGAGGAATTCGAGAGGATGATTGACTGGGAAAATCCATTTATTGAACGAGTGCTGAAAGAAGGGAGGGTTTTATATGAAAAGTCATGGGCTCCGCCCATGTCCCCGCAAGCCCTGAAAGGGCTTAGTAAAGAAGAGGCAAATCGCTGGTTAGAACAGGCAAAGTATGATTTTGAATCTGCTAAAAGAATGTATGAGCAAAAAGATTACTCCGATGCCTGTTTCTTCTCTGAACAGGCGGGACAAAAAGCATTAAAAGCCTACCTTTATTTTAAAGGTGAGCGATATGTTTGGGAACATTCAATATTTAAACTTGCCATCAGATGCAAAAATTATGAGAGTGAGTTTGAACAAATCATTGACTGCGGGAAGATTCTGGACCGGTATTACCTTACCACAAGATACCCGGATGCAATTGCACCCCCGGCAATACCCTACGAATCGTTTACTGAGAAAGACGCCGCAGAAGCAATAAGTTATGCACAAAAAATCCTGGAAATGGTGAAAAATAGATTGACCGAAAGGGAAAAATGATGGTTACACGAGAAGAAATCGAAGCACGCATTGATTCAGTTGAAATTCTTAGTAATCCAAAAACGATGGAAGCACTCCATAAAAGCGACATGGATATTAAAGCAGGTAGGGTTAAGGAAGTTACTTCTGTTGAAGAGTTGCTTGATGAGCTGTGAACATGACCTGGGTAGTAAAGCGAACAGACACTTTTCTGACATCTCTCAAAATCTACCGCCGAGATCACGGAGAGCGCTGAGATGAGATAAATGATTTTTCTGACTCTCTGTGTTCTCTGCGGGCTCAGCGGTAAACAAGTACAACACCCTCACAAATAATAATACTTCCCCTTCTCCTTCTGTTCACGGTCTTTTGCCGAACCTATCTTATTTATCCGTGGGCGAAGAGAGCTTTCATCACGCCTGAACGTTACGCTTAAATCCTTCAAAAACAAATCCATTCCCTCTCGCATCTCAAAGCAACCTTTTATCTCTCCTCGCACACCCGGTTCACCATCGAAAACCATCAACCTGTCGCTTAACAAATCTATCAAATATATGTCATGGTCCACAATCAACATTGACACGCCTCTTCGCTCCGCATACCGCCTGACTGTCTTTATCAACCGCACCTTCTGCTCCACATCAAGATGCGCTGACGGCTCGTCCAGCATATATAATGATGCATCATGGCAAAGACACGCAGCTATCGCCACGCTTTGTAATTCACCACCACTGAGCTCTTTTATGTTCTTTTCCTCTATCTCGGATATTCCCAACGGATGTAGCACATCAATAACATCGGCTTCGCTTGACTCTTCTTTTAGCGAATAAATGAAGTCCTTCACCTTCATATCCAGCTCGCCTTTTATATATTGCGGCTTGTAAGAAACGCTAATATCAAACGACTGTGGGGCTCCGCCCCACGACCCCGCAAGCCCTGTAAGGGCTTTTTTCCCGATTGTCGGCTCTGTCTCGCCTGCCAATACTTTCACAAACGTGCTTTTACCAATGGCATTTTTCCCTACTATGCCCAATACTTCTCCCTCCTCTATACTGCCCGGCTTCGCCTCCAATACAAATCCATCTCCGCCATATTTCTTCTCAAATCCATCGTATTCGATGAAAACACTTCTTTCTTCTCGCTTCTCCCTCGGTGGATGAGCGCTGAATTCTATTGGCTTATCTCTTATCCGAACGTTCTCCGCTTGCAAGAATCCACTCAAATATTCGTTTATGCCTCTATTCGTGCTCTTTGGCATTGTAACAACGCCATACCCACCGGGTTCACCATATAGTTGATGCACGTAATCAGCAAGCATGTCAAGGATAGCGAGGTCGTGTTCCACCACAACCACTGCTTTTGCTTTATCCTTCAAAACATCCTTTATTCCTTTTGCCACTTTCACTCGTTGATAAATGTCCAGATAAGGCGTTATCTCGTCAAAGAAGTAGAAATCGGCATCTCTTATCATAGAACCTATTACCGCAACCCTTTGCAGTTCGCCACCACTTAGCTCCTTTATATCATTCTGCATCGCTTCTTCGAGCTCAAAAGCCCTCACGAGCTGTTTTGATACTCCTGTCTCGTCTGTGCTTTCCAGTAACTCGTAAACTTTGCCATCGAAGAATTCAGGAATTGCATCCACGTATTGCGGCTTATATGCCACCTTAATTTTTCCTTTTGACAGTTTATCGAAGTAATTTTGTAACGTGGACCCTGCATATTTCTTTATTATCTCATCCCAACTCGCCTTTGCTTCCGCTTCCACTTCTACTTTGCCCATGTTTGGCACTTGCAACCCGGATAATATTTTAATTGCAGTGCTCTTCCCTATCCCATTCTCGCCTATCATCCCTGTTATCTTCCCTGCTTTTGGAATGGGCATACCATAAAGAACGAACCCGTTTTCACCATATCTGTGCGTCTCTTCACCCTTCAGCTCCTCCGGCAAGCCTATTATAGAAATGGCAGTGAAGGGGCATTTTTTTATGCATATCCCGCATCCCTCACACAATTCTTCAGATATTACCGGCTTGCCATCGCCACCCTGGACTACCGTCTCCGCCCCTGTTTGCACCATCGGGCAGTATTTTATGCATTCATACTCGCATTTCCTCGGCTGGCACTTATTCCTCTTCAGTATCGCTATCCGCATTTTACAATTTTTCCTATATTTTCATCTTCAGGTATCGAAAATCTTATTTTATTTGGAAAAAGTATATAAAATCTCTCATAACTTTAATGTATAGCGAGAATAGAAAATAAAAAAATAAAAGTGGAAGGTTAAAAGTGCAAAGGAGGGAAATGGAAGAAAAATGGAACTCGAAAAGAAAGCATATCCGAAATTGCTCGTTCGACCGGTGGTGGTTATTACGACAATATCGGAGAGAGGGATACCAAATGCAGCGCCTTTCAGTTTTGATTCACCCATAAGCTTTGAACCGTCTCTATATGGGTTCTCGTGCAATCCTGCACACGATACATGGAAGAACATCCAGAAGAATAGCGAGTTCGTGGTGAACGTAGTAGGAAAAGACCTTGGCGAGCTAATGCATGTTCTGGAAACGGATTATCCGTATGAAGAGAACGAGCTCGAGCATGCGGGGCTAACGGAAGAAAAAGCAAGGGCTGTGAAGCCGCCTCGTATAAAAGAAGCAATCGCGTGGATAGAATGCAAGCTCGAAAAACATGTTGAATTAGGCGACCATGTTTGGATAACGGGAAGAGTATTGGCAGTAGCAGTGAAAGACGAGTTCTGGAAGGAAGCAGGAGTGATAGACGTGGAGAAAGCGAGACCGTTATGTCATATATCCGGTGAATCCTTTGCCGTGGATATGAAAGAAGCGAAGTATAAAAGGGCGAAATCTTAGATAAGTAACCCGCCAAAAGCTTTGTCCTCCACCAAATCACAAGCTCTAAGCACTAAATTCCAAACTGTGGGGCTCTGCCCCATGTAGGGGCTCTTTGCCCCTACCACCCCGAAAACCCTGTAAGGGTTTACCTGCAAGCCCTGAAAGGGCTTAATTTGGCGTTGACGCTTGGGATTTGGAATTTTTTAAGACAGGATTTTTAGGAGCTACTTATCACCGTGCCGAATAAGGTCTCGTCCACTAAGAATTTATAAACATTTGATTCTTTTGATGCGTTAAAAAGAATAGAAGGAGTATTACTCTCGGATGCGAGCTTTGCCAATAAATAAACTTTCTCTTTCATACCCCCGGTTACGTCCACATGCGCAGATCCGCCAATACTCATTTTTTCCAGATCTTCAGGCGTTATTTTTCTTATTACTGCCCCATTATCGTTCACAACGCCGTCCATGTCAGTGCCCACGCCGACTTTTATCGCTTTGAATTCCTTCGCTATATACACCACCAGTTGGTCGCCGCTTATTATACGAAAACCCTCCTTTTCATCAAAGATGACATCTCCATGCAAAACCGGAATTATTCCCATCTTTAATGCCTTGTCTATTTGCTCCTTTATTTTATACTTTATTTCGAGCCCTTTTGATACTACTGCGCTTAGAGGATGTATTGGCATCGCATTCACTCCGCATTCCGTTAGCGATGATATTACCATTTTGTTCAGCTCTTTCACTGACTCGTGCGTGATTAAAGCGTCCTTTGCATCACGACTTTCCAGATACACCTTCGCTTGTGGATGCCCGAAAGAGCCAGCACCGTGCACCAGTATCAACTTTTTTCCGGCTCTGGCAGTGGCAGTGGAGAGAGTGAGAGCGATTTCTTCTGATATTCGCCTTATTTCTTCCTTTCGAACTCTTCTTTCCGCACCCTTTTCTGTTATTACACTACCACCTATTTTCAGCACGTATATCCCAGCCACATCATCAGGATATTCTTTCATGGATTAATCTAAGAGAAAAAAGCGATAAATATTTATGCTTTCAGTTTATATCCTCCGTTTGTTGATAGCAAAAGGAGGAGAAGGGGAAAATGGCAAAAAAGGCACTGGAGACATTAAAAGAACCATTGTTGGAAATTTTTGGAGAGCGTGCTTGTTTTAATGAAATCGAGCTAAGCCTTTATTCAAGGGACATCAATGTTCTGCCGGATTTCGTGATGGAAAAAATCAATAGTAAACCAGACGCAGTTGTGCAACCGGAGAGCGTTGAAGAATTGGAAAGGTTGTTGAGGTTTTGTTATGAAAACGAGATTCCAGTGGTTCCAAGAGGAGCCGCTACTTCTGGTTACGGCGGTGCAGTTCCTTCGAGAGGCGGAGTTGTAGTTGACTTTTGCAGGCTGAACCGGGTTATTGAAATAAATGAGCAAGAGAAGACGGTTGAGGTAGAGCCAGGGGTTGTTTGGAATTCGCTTGACCGTATTCTCAATTCACGCGGTCTTGCTTTAAGGCTTTATCCAAACAGCGGTATTAGCGCTACCGTTGGGGGCTGGGTTGCCAATGGCGGTGGTGTAGGAATAGGGAGTTACGAGTTCGGAACGTTCCGCGAAGACCTTATCGAGTGCGAAATAGTGACGCCAAAGGGTGTCGAGAAACTCTCAGGCGCTGACTTAGATTTGGTCTTCGGTCTCGCTGGCACTACCGGGTTAGTGAGCAAAATAAAGTTCAAAGTCATGGAGCAGGACAAGCTTCTATCGGTATTGGCTGCTTTCGACGACTTCGATGACCTTGTGAGTTGCATTAAGGGTTTGAAGACCGTGAGTTCTGATAAATTTAAGCTCTGGCACGTATCGTTCAAGAATGCCGCGAATGTGAAATTATCTGCGGAGGCGGTAGAGAAGCAAGCAAAACGAAATCCTACGCATCACGAGACGACGAGGTTGAAGCTGCCAGAGAAAAATATCGCTTTTTTCGTCGCTCACTCGGAAGATGGTGCTGAGGTGAAAGTGATAGAAGAAATTATAGGTATGCTCAGTGGAGTGGTAAAAGAAAACAATGGAGAAGTTTTAGATGGGGAGCTTGCACGTGCCGAATGGGAAGACCGATTCATGTTGATGAAACTAAAAGCATTAGGACCTTCTTTGATCAGCTCCGAAGTAAAGATAAGCACAGAAAATCTGAGCACACTCGTGGAGAGCACAAAAAAGAGGGTGGGTGAGTTCGCTCTTGAAGGGACGGTTGCGAATACCGGTGATTTTGCGGTTGTCATGGGTTATATTCTGGATGACGAGCGAAGGAAGGGCTACAAGTTCGCACTCGCAAAGAGTTTGGTTATGCTTGGAGAGGGAAAGAAATTAGGTGGCTATCCGTACACCGTTGGGATGTATTTAACAGATGATGCGGAACTTTGTCTTGGAGAAAACCTCAAGAAAGCATACGAGTTCAAGAAGAGCGTTGATGATAAGGCGATTTTGAATCCCGGCAAAGTATTCCCGATAAAACTCGAATCCAAGTTGGTGAAAGATACAAAACAAAAGGAAGTGCCAACAAAGAGTTTGATCCGGATGATGCGAACAGTGCGAAAGGCAGGGATAGTGCCTTCGCTTCTTGAAAAGATAGCGGTTGGAGAAATGAAGATGGAGCGAGCGAGTGCGCTAACGAGTTATCCTTTCGGCGATGATGCTCTGTTAGACGCCTTCATTTGTTTGAGATGTGGCTATTGCCGGACTGAATGTCCTGTTTACAAGAAGACCCTTTGGGAGGGTACTTCTCCAAGAGGGATGTTTTATTTCATCAAGGAATTCGCGAAGGGTAATCTGGAAGCAGATGAGCGTATGGTGGACAATTTTTTTGTTTGCACTACCTGCGAGAGGTGTAACCTTGTTTGCCCGGCGGAGATTCCGATTCTTCAGCGGTGGGACCTTACGATGCGTCCTGCTTTGTTTAAGGGACAGGATTGGTATAATTTACCGCTTGCGTTTAAGGCTTCTACTGCGAACGTTTTGGAGCACAAAAACGCCGCGGCTAATCCGCACGAGAACAGGACAAAATGGTTACCGGAAGGTGCGGAATATGCGGATGAAGGAGAGATTTGCTACTGGGCTGGTTGCATACCTTCTTATACTATGAAGAACATGCCTGAGAACGCAATTAGAATCTTGAACCGTGCAGGTATAGTGCCTGTTTACCTTGGTACTGACGAGTGGTGCTGTGGCGCTCCAGTCGTTCTTGCGGGGCAATACTCTGATATTTCGGATGTGATAAGACACAATATCGAGGAATTCAATAAAAGAGGGATCAAGAAACTAATCACGTCATGTCCAGGCTGCTGGGCTACGTTAAGTCTCTATTATCCGGTGTTTGCGAAAATACTCAATTTAGAATATAACGTCGAGGTTTTACATATCTCGCAGGTATTCGCTGATTTGATCAAAGACGGTAAAATAAAAATGGAAGAAGAGGTCAAACTGAAAGTGACTTATCAAGACCCTTGCCACATAGGTAGAGCGGGCGGAATTTATGAAGCACCGAGAAACGTGCTAAAAGCAATTCCCGGGGTTGAGCTGGTAGAGATGGAGAAGGTAAAAGAGGAGTCGAATTGCTGCAGCAGGCACGTGATGAGATACCCGGCATTTGGGTCAAAGATTGCAGTCTCAAGGGTCGAAGAAGCCGCTTCTACGGGCGCTAACGCAATCGTGACTGCATGTGGGACCTGTATGTTCAACGTTAACGTAGGTGTCCGGGATGCGGGTGTTGAAATGGACGTTTACGACATCAGTGATTTGATTGCGCTGAGTATGGGTCTCGAGATAAAAGGTCCAGAGGCAGTCGCAAAGGTGATCCTCAATGCCCGCGATACTAAACAAGTTCCAACTCTGGAAAAGGAAGCAGAGAGAGGGAAGAGGCTTCTGGTGCCTCAAAGTTTGTGAGCATGCATCTACAAAATATCTTCAATCAGCCGTTTCGCCCACTTCAACTTCTTCCTTTTTCTCTCACTTACGTGCTTATCCTCGAAATCAAACCCTATGAGTTCTATTTCCTTCGCACCAAATTCCTTCGCCAGAAATACACACCTGTCACCGTCGGTGAACCCTCCGAAGTTGTGCACTGTGGGTATCTGCCCCACGACCCCGCTTAGTGGTTTGCTCTGCGTTGTGCATATCACAGCTTCATTTAACCCGGGCAACACCTTCTTCAGCATCTCTATGTTGTCACTGTGTGCATGCACCACGATTATCGAACCAAGCCTGTTTGCATGGATTATATCAGCGATGTCCCCGTCAAGGTCAGTAACCACGAGGTCGGGTATTATGGCATTACGCAGAAGAGCAGAAGTAGCACCATCCGCAGTTATCACAACGCATTCACGAGAAAAGGGAAAAGCATCGAACTCCTTTTTCTTCTCTCTTATATCACGCTCCAAACAGGGTGCATTGCCACAAATTATTACTCGTTTCCCTTTTATTAGCTTTTCTACTTCTTCTTTTACGTTTTTCTCTCTACTTCTTCTATGAGTTATTATCTCAGATGCCACCCTCGCCGCTTCATCGTCTTTTTTTCTATCGAATCCAAAATCTTTCAATATTTCCTCGTATATCGGCTCCCAATCGCTGTACTTCATATCAAACTTTATTTAAAAAAGAAAGTTTAATCAATGAAAAAGAAAAACTTTAAAAGAATAAATCCTGTTACTGAAATAATAATAGAATAAATGAACGCAGAAAAAGGTAAAACAGAGCAAAAGACGAGAGGGAAAGACAGGGCGCTGCAAGTAATCCTTGGTTGTGGAAGAATTGGCTATGCAGTGGCAAAGGAGTTGAAAGGGCGAGGGATAGAAGTTGTCATCGTGGATATAGATGAGAAGAAGGTGGAATTGCTGAAGGAGGAGGATTTCATTGCTTTCGTCGGTGACATAAGCGACTCCAAGATAATCAATAAGATAATAAGCGAGGGTGAGCCAGAAGCGCTTTTTATCGTGAGTAACGGCAGCGAAGTGAACAAAAAAGCGGTGAAAAATGCAAAAGAGATGCTGCCACATGCTCATTTAGTAGTGCGAGCGATTGACCCCGCGGATAAAGAAGACCTAAAGGAGTTAGACGCGGACGTGGTTTTGTCCATTCCCGATATAACAGCAGGAACAGCGATAGAGTATTTAGAGAGAGTGAAGTCTCTGAAGAAAGCGAAAGAACTGACTTCGATGATTGAAGAGATAAGGAGGAGAAAGAAAGGTAAAGGGAAGTTAGGGATTATTGTTCACGACAGCCCGGATTCAGATGCAATAGCTTCTGCTCTTGCATTAAAGCAAATAGCAAAGCACGTGGGTGTATCTGCGAATATACTGTACCGGGGGGTAATAGGGCATCATGTGAATCGAGCTTTTGTAAACATCTTAGGAATAGAGATGAGGAATATAGAGCGAGAGGATGAATTAAAGGAATATGATAAGCTGGCACTTATAGATGCCTCCGTTCCGGGTGCAAACAATCCATTGCCTTCGCCCCCGGAAGGTAATGTGAACATCGTCATAGACCATCATGCAGCGAATAATAAGGAAAAAGTATATGCTGATTTTTTTGACGTTCAAACAGAAAATGGTGCGACTTCAACGATAATGACGAGGTATCTACGGGATTTGGATATACCGGTGGACAAAGTGTTGGCAACTGCTCTTTTGCACGGAATAAGGACAGATACAAGTGGCTTTAAGCGTGAGACACATCCATCGGATTTCTCCGCTGCCGCTTTCCTCCATTTAAAGGCGGATAAAGACCTTTTAGAGCAATTAGAGACGCCACCTATGTCCACAGAAATGCTGAATGTAGTAGGTAATGCGATATTGCACAAGAAGATAAAGGGGAGTTATTTAATCACGAATGTAGGGGCTGTGGCGAATCGGGATGCTATTCCGCAGGCTGCTGATTATTTGCTAAATCTGGAAGGAATCACAACTGTTATTGCGATAGGACTATATGAGGATATGATATACGTTTCCGGTAGGAGTAAGGATCTAAGGGTGAATATAGGAGATGCGTTTGTCCGAGCATTTGGGGGGATAGGCTCCGCAGGTGGACACGCTACGATGGCTGCTGCGCAGATATCTCTTGGTATCTTCGGTGGGATAAAGGATAAAGATACGATTATACTACTCGTAGAGGATGCAGTATCAAAACGTTTCCTATCGGTTATGAAAGAGGAACAGAGCGAATAAAAACTTTTTTGCTTCGCAAAAAACTTTACTAAAAATGCTTACGCAGAAAACTTTTTAGAAAAAAGTTTTATCAAAAACATTTTTTGTCTATTTTGCTTTTTTAGGAAAGCACCTCCGCTAATCCCTGTCTACTTATAGAGGGAAGGCTTCAGATTTTCACCATCTGAGCATGCGGCACGCCGTCCACGAAAATCACATTGGCTTCTTCGATAAAATCGTTGTCCAAGGCGCATTTTATTGCCCTTTTCCCTACCAAATTCGCTATTGTTGCGTGCTTTAAAGAACCTATCACTTCTCTTTCGGTTGCTTCTTCACCTTTATAAAAACCTTCCGTAATTTTTAGAAAAAGACCATCTCCTTCAAAACTTTTACCTACCAACTCCT
Source organism: Candidatus Methanophagales archaeon (assembly GCA_017883965.1). Lineage (GTDB taxonomy): Archaea > Halobacteriota > Syntropharchaeia > Alkanophagales > Methanospirareceae > JAFNKG01. The sequence goes on from JAFNKG010000006.1 coordinate 33,025, forward strand.
TATCGCAGACTGCTACCATTATCTCAGAGCCGAGGTTATGCTTCTTTACGTATACCTTTTTTTGGTTGCTCACAATAAAAAATAAGTTATCATATAAGATTAAAAGTTAATAATGTCAAAGTTGGTATAGAAAAGGGCTCGTAGCTTAGCATGGTTGGAGCGCTCGGCTGATAACCGAGAGGTCCGGAGTTCAAATCTCCGCGGGCCCATCATAAAACTTTCTTAAAAAGAAAGTTTTATCAAAGAAAAGGAAAAAGAAGGGAAATGGGGATAGAGACAAGGGTCATTTTAATTTCGCCGGATTCTGATATAACGCCGGAGCAGGCGAAGAGTAAGATTTTGTCTATGATTAGCGAAGATGTGCGCATGGCAGTGGCGGGCTTAGACATCAGGGTAAAAGAAACATGTTTTGGTATATTGGTGGAAGGAGAAGAAAAGAAAGTAAGAAAAATAGTGGAAGAGGTAAGGAAAATGGATAAAAATGGTATTTTTTCAAAAATCCGGGGGTTTCCAATCGGCGACCCACGGATATGTAGAGCGACGAGAAAGGGCGGACCCAGACCTGGTTTTCACCAGTTAGAACTTGAACATAGGCTGCTTCCCATGGTGAGGGTAGCATTGAACAAAATAGAAGAGGAGAGGAAAATCGGTGGTCAAATTGAGTGAGGAGGAAGTTGACGAAGAGGAAAGTGTATTTCATAAAAAGCTAAAGATAAAATTAAAAGAGAAGGGTAAAGAGGGCAGGTTAATTTTACTTACGGATTATCTGGATTATCTTATAAGGGGTAATAAAACCATTCCTCCGGATTTTCCTACTTTTGTAAGAGAGATTATGGGCTTAGACGCGAGGGGAGGGGGGTTTATCCATATAAGGATATGGCACGAGAACAGTGAGCTTGTAGATTTTGCAAAGGCAAGGAGTTACGAGTATAAAATAGATAGTTATGATTGATGAAGGATTCATGGTGGGAGAGGCTCTTGTAGGAGAAGAGCCGGAAATAGCGCATATTGACCTGATTATAGGCAGTAAGAGAGAGGCGGTAGGTACTGCATTTGCCTGTTCTATTGCCCAGCCAAGGCAAGGGCACACACCCATTCTTGGCGTTATTAGACCAAATCTTCCCGTCAAGCCAATGACACTTATAGTGCCTAAGGTAAGCATAAGAAACCTCGCAGATGCCGAAAAGATGTTCGGGGCAGCACAAAGTGCGGTTGCAAAGGCGGTTGCTGACGCTGTGGAGGAGGGCATAATATCGAAAGCAGAAGTAGAAGAACTCGTAGTTATAGTTTCTGTGTTCATCCATCCCAGAGGCAAAGATTATCAGCGGATATACCGGTACAACTATGCCGCAACGAAGCTTGCCCTATCACGAGCGATTCAGAAATTCCCAAATATAGATAAAGTTTTAGAAGAGAAAGATAAATCTATACATGCTATGATAGGATTCAGAATAAATAACCTAAAAAAGCCGCCATATCTGGAGGTTGCACTGGACATTCCAGACTGGAGAAGGGTAGAGGGCGTTATTAGAGCCTTACCCAGAAGTGATGCAATAATAATAGAGGCAGGCACGCCGCTTATCAAGCGGTATGGCGTTGAAGTTGTGCAGAAGATACACCAGCTGAGACCTGAGACGGTTGTTCTTGCCGATCTTAAGACTCTGGATACTGGAAACTTAGAAGCGAGGATGGCAGGAGATGCTACTGCCGATGTCGTGGGTTTTTCGGGATTAGCGCCACTGAAAACAATGGAGAAGTTTATAGAAGAGTGCACGAAAGTCGGAGCTCTCTCTCTGATGGACACGCTGAATGTGCCAGACCCTGTCGGAGTGCTTAAGCAGCTAAAGGCGAAGCCAGACATCGTAGAGTTGCATAGAGCAATAGACTTGGAACAGGTCCAGACGCATGGAGAGCAAGAGAGTGAATGGGGAAATATTGGTGAGATAAAAAGAGTGTGTGGAAACGGAGCACTCGTTGCCGTAGCTGGCGGAATAAGAGTAAACAAGGTAGAAAAAGCGCTGAACGCAGGAGCGGATATTCTTGTGGTTGGTCGAGCAATTACTGCTGCCAAGGATGTGGCTGGAGCGGCAAGGGGATTCCTTCAGAAGATGGGTGTAGAAGAGGTAGATCAGTTCCGCATTATGACGGATTTTTAGTTCAAAAGAATGCAGAGCAGACCGAAGCCCAAACCATGCCACACTGCGATAACTAGTAAAGAAGGTGATTGAGAAGAAGGATAAAGCGAATAGATCAGCCGATTCATCATTTATTGCGCCATAATCCTATTACACACCTCAAGATAAACCTCCGAGAGATTCCCCTTTCCTTCCCTGAACACGTCTTTATCCAAACTAAGTATCTCGCCTCTTTGTTCGTGTGCGTCCTTATCCCAGAACCGGCAGACATCAGGCGTGCCAACCTCGTCTGCAAGAATTATAGCCCCGTCCTCTTTGCTCCGACCATACTCCAGCTTGAAATCCGCCAATATTATCCCCCTCGGGATTAAATAAGACTTCATTATATCTCCTATCCTTCTCGTCTCCTTTTTTATATGCTCTATTTCACTTCTGTCCATCCAACCTTTCTCTATTATCTCTTCTTCCGTTATCGGTCTGTCAACACGCTCAAATTTGGTGGTGAACTCCAGGAAGCTTTTAGTTAGCGGCATCCCTTCCTTCTTTTCTTCTTGCACGAGGAAATCGCTGCCTATATCTATCTCACCTTTTTTATATCTTTTCCATAGAGACCCGTACAGAAAATTTCGAGCTATCACTTCCACCGGCAAAATACTCACTTCTTCCGCCACCAGCATGTTTGGTGCTATACATTCCTTGAAGTGTGTTTTTATTCCTTCTGCTTGTAGCTTCTCAAACCAAAAACAAGATAATTTACAGCATGTTTCTCCCTTTCCTTTGTAATCCGCTTTTTTTATACCGTCAAACGCAGTAACGCGGTCGGTAAACACGAAGATAATATCACCGTCGGGTCTTCGATAAATGTCCTTCGCTTTTCCACTCCTTATGAACTCTGCCTCGTTCATACGATTTTCAGATATAAAAAGCACCACTTATTTTTAAATATAAACCCTTTTCTTTTAGAAAAAGAAAAGCGTTTTCGGAAAAGAAAACCATCCAAAAAGTTTCTGTTCCAAAAAGGGTTTTAAACAAAAATGAGAACGGCGAGCATAAAAAGGAAGACAGAAGAAACGAATATCGGAGTGGAGTTGAATCTTGACGGTGTTGGAACGCAAGATATAAGCACGAGGATAAAATTCTTTGACCACATGCTGGCTACTTTTTCACGACATGGATTTTTTGATATGGTTGTGAAGGCAGAAGGCGACTTGAACCACCATGTCATAGAAGATACCGGTATCGTCTTAGGTGAGGCGTTTAAAAAAGCAATTGGCGGCGTTGAGTCTGAGGAAAGAGAAAAGACCGTGCGGTTTGGCTATGCAATTATACCGATGGACGAGTCCATTGCAAGATGCGCAGTGGACATAGGCGGAATAGGAGGAGAAGGCAGATGTTATACCGTGTTCGAGGTGGACTTCGGTAAAGAAAAAGTAGAGGATATTAGCACCGAGAACATATCTCACTTCATAAATTCTTTTGCCACTCATGCAAACTTCACCATTCACGTGTATGCGAAGGGCGAGAACGAACACCACAAGATAGAGGCGATTTTTAAAGCACTGGGAATAGCGTTGGACAAAGCTACGAGAATCGAAGAGAGGAGGAAAGTGAAGGATTAAAGGTAACCTCTCTGAGACAATTTTCAAGCACCGTGAAGAGGGGGGATGAGAACTTTTTAGGATTCAGGATAAAACTTATTTGGCAAATTGAGCACCTATCAAAAGAAAATGATATACATTCAGGAGCTTCTGTGGAATGATTGGAACATTGACCATATTGCCAGGCATAATGTTTCACCACATGAAGTGGAAGAGGTTTGCTATTCTAACCCCTTTGTGACTAGGGCGAGAAATAAAACTTTAAGGGTTATTGGTCAAACTTATTCCGGACGTTTTCTCGCCATCTTCCTTGCTCCTCGAGGGAAGGGGAGTTATTTTTTGATTACGGCGAGAGAGGCTACAGAAGCCGAACGGAGAAGATTTTATAAATAGAAGATATTGTTATATACAACAAGAGAAGATAGTAAGGTGAAATGGGAAAGATACCAAGGTTTAAGAGTGTTGAGGAAGAAGCGGAATTTTGGGATACTCACGATACTGAAGAGTTCACAGATGAATTTGAGCCCGTAGAGGTGAAGTTCGCTCGCCCTTTGAAGCATAAGTGGATGTTAACCATAGAGCTGGATGAAGAGACCTTTAACCAGGTGAAGAAATTGGCTGAAGGAGCAGGGAAGGAGCCTAATGTTCTCATTCGTACGTGGGTTTTGGAGCATCTCAAGAAATAGGATTTTGGAAAGATGGGAGTAAAGACAATATCTGTTACTGACACCGCATATAACCTATTGCTAAGCATGAAGTCGGAAGATGAGGATATTTCATTCAGAAGCTATCATTGATCAAACTTTATTTAAATGTTGAAAGTTCTCTTTTAGTCAAGGTTTTCTCTTTAGAGAAAAAGTTGAAATGTGGACAGAAAAATACCGACCGAAGAGTTTGGATGAACTCGTAGGGCAAGAAGAGGTAGTGAAACGGATAAAAGGTTTTGCAAAGGAAAAAACGATACCAAATCTATTGCTCTGGGGTCCAAAAGGTACAGGCAAAACATCTCTGGTTTATGCATTAGCGAAGGAGCTCTATGGTGAGTTCTACGATGAGAATATTATGCTTATAGAAACATCGGATTTCATGGAACAAAGGAAAAAATGGTTGAAAGAGGATAAAAGATTCAAGTTCTTTTACGATGAGCAGAAATCCGCAATAGACATTTTTAAGGACATGATAAGGGAATATGCGGCGTTGTCACCTATAAATGCATCTTTTAAAGTGTTATTTTTCAGTAATGCCGATTTCCTTCCCGAAAATATCCAGCAGGCTTTGCGAAGGGTTATGGAACGGAGCAGCAAAACGAGCAGATTAATTTTCGCGACCACGAAACCCGCTGGTGTCATACCCGCTATAAGGTCAAGATGCCTGAACCTTCACTTCACGCATTTAGATAAAAGCGATGCGCTGGAGACATTGATAAGGTCAATAGCAGAGGGGGAGGGGGTAAAACTTACGGAAGGGGGTTTAAAAACGCTTAAGGAATATGCGAGAGGAGATGCAGGCGCTGCCATTAATATGCTGGAAGCAGCAGCAACAACTGCTTCTCCGGCGACAAAACCGATTGATGCGAGCAGAATAGAAGAAGTAGTGCGAAATGCGTTTTTTCAAAGAAAGAAAGCAGAGGAATTGATAGATTCGGCATTCGCATCCCGGCATAAAGAAGTGAGAGCGGGATTAGAATTTTTGGTAAAAGAAGAGCGGATAGGCGGGAAAGAGATTCTGGTGGAGATACACGAGGCGTTGCGAAGGAAGATGAAAGCAAAGATGGCGATAGAAGAAGCGCAAAAATTCGCCCGGCTTGTTTTATACGAAGGCGAGGCGGATTTTAAATTATGCAATTCTTTAAATACTATGATACAGTTAGAAGAGATGATAACACACTTTTTCTTTTTTAACAAAAAAGAAAACCTGTGCTAAAAGAAAAAAATATGGTAACCTTTTTAAGGATTTAATAATATCTCTTCACCTGAGAGGTGAAAAGAAAAAAATGGCGTCAACGGCAAAATTCTGGAGGGAGCAGGCATCTCGTTATAATTTAGAAGGTACGCACTGCTTGAATTGCGGCAGTTTCTTCTTCCCACCTCGTGTTCTGTGTCCAAAATGCAGGAGAGGAGGAAACATCGAGCCTTACAAATTCAAGGGAACTGGTGTGGTTGTTACTTATACGACGGTTTACCAGGCTCCGAGGAATCATAACCGACAAACTCCATATACATCCGCGATTATCGAGCTCGAAGAGGGTCCTCGTTTGCTTTCTGAGGTGATATGCGAGCCTGAAGAGATAAGCACGGGGATGCGTGTTCGTGCTGTGTTCAGGAAAATAGGGGAAGAGGGCGAGAAGGGAATAATCTACTACGGGACGAAGTTCGTGCCTGCGTAAAAGCAAAATACTTGTTTACCGCTGACTGAGCCCGCAGAGAACACAGAGAGTCTGAAAAAGCATTTATTTCATCTTAGCGCTCTCTGTGATCTCGGCGGTAAACAAATACGAACGCATAAGTATCAGTCGGCATTATACGCGTTGATGATTGCTGATAATTATGGTTTAAAAGTGAATCGCGGGTTTGTGTGTCATACGAGAAGTAATCATTTGGTGAAGGAGGTGAAGCTCAGTGATAAGGATTTTGAACGTGCAATCGCTATGGTGAATGCGGTATTGGATATTATTCAAAAAGGTTTTTATCCTGAAGCGACAAAGTATAAGGCAAGGTGCGTAGATTGCACGTACCGGAATATTTGCGTGTGAGGTGAGAAATAATGGGAACTGAAACCATGCGTATAGAAGTTGAATTGCCAAAAACGTTTTCTTTGACGACAAAGGTTAAAGAAAAGGAAATGAACAAATTTATCCGAGAAACATTGGCAGTAGAGCTTTATAGAGAGGGGAAAGTATCATTAGGCAAAGCTGCGGAGATTGCTGGGACAAGAAATAAGTGGGAAATGTTGATAATACTTGACAAAAGAGGCGTTGCAATAGATTACACATTGGAAGATGCGGAAAAAGACCTTGAAACGTTAAATAAAGTGTTGAAAGAAGATGATCGTGAGTAATTCAACGCCACTCATCGCTTTATCAAAAATCGGTAAGTTAGAACTTCTACGCGAGTATTTTGGAGAGTCGCATTCCAAAAGGGGTTTATGATGAGGTAGTAACGCGAGGGAAGAAGCTGTTTGGCGCAATGGAAGTAAAAAATGCTGAATGGATAAAAGTTGAAGAAGTCAGAAACAAAATCGCTGTGGATTCGTTGCGCGATTACATAGATCAAGGAGAAGCAGAGGCTATTATATTAGCCAAAGAAAGAGACGCTAAGCTATTACTCATTGATGATTCGGATGGGCGACAGATAGCGGAGAGACTCACCTTGAAAATCACGGGAACAATTGGTATTTTGTTGCTTGCGGCAACGGACAAGAAGTTAGTGTTTAAGGAGACTCTTGATGATTTGGTAGCTTGCGGGTTCAGGCTCAGTAAAGAGGAGTATGATAAACTACTGAAGAGAAGTGAGAAGGTTTGTAAATGAGATATTGGACTCGTTCAAAATGGTTTTTATCCTGATGCGACTAAGTATAAGGCACGGTGCGTGGATTGCACTTACCGGAATATTTGCGTTTGAAAAGGTGATGGAAGAAGAAATAAAGAAGCGGATTATTGGAAATGTTGTGAGTGGTTTTATAGCAAAAAGGGAAAATGTGACAAATGTCAGAGGTAAAGAAAAAGGATGAAAACGATGCTCTTCGATGTGTTCAACGAAAGCAAGTGCCTTGTCGCAGAGACTAATCCAATAAAACAAGGATTGAAACTTATTTTTTAGGAGATGATAAAATGGAATCTTTAAAATGTAAGTTCGATATTCATAAATGGAAAGAAGATAAAGCGAGTATGGAAGATGTATGTGAGAGATGTAGGATTAGTTATCATAATTATGCAAGAAGAAATAGTGGGTCGGTTTGGTTTTGTAGTTTGAGAGTCATACGTTCTTCTTTATCTCGTTTATGGATATGGCTAAGAGGTCCAGATAAGAAATATTCTCCAAAAGGGACAATGGATCCGTTTTATACTTTAAGTAAATGGACGATTGTTGGAAGAGTTATGTGGAAGCTATTGGTTGTGATTGGTATAGTGTTCGTGGTATTAAGATTAATAGAATTAAGCACAGCAATCACACACTGGTAATTATGCCCCAAAAGTGTCTGTGCTTATGAGTAAAAGTCCTTAAATGGATTAGGAGGTGATAAAAAGAGGGATAATCAGTCGCAGAGGCTAATCCAATAAAACAAGGATTGAAACCTCAAACCTTTTAAAAAAGGTTTGAGCCAAAAAACAATTTCTTTATGAAAGCGCTTTCTTTCCACGAAAAGATTTTATTAATCGCTAATCAACAAACCTTTCTGAAGTTTTACGGTAGAACCGCCATGAGAGGAAATACGCTATTGCTACCGCACCAACTCCGCCTACGAACCAGAACGGACCAAAAAATGCAGAAAAGTTATTTGAGAAATGAAGAACCACAGCGGTCAGATAGAACCGCGCAGGTCGCTTCGTTGCAATACCGTAGGCAGCAATCGAAGTGCTTGCGGCGTGGAAGAAGATCATAGGCAATCTGATAGGTACCGGCGCTTCTAATACAAGTATATATACAAAAAATTCAGAGATGCCAAATCCCAACCCGACCAGAAAACCGAGCGTAAAAATTGATTTCTCTGTTTCTCCATGACGATAGAAGAGCGGATACACTTTTGCAAATTCCTCGATGAAAGGCGTGAATATCGCAGTCGTGCATAACGTAGCATAGAATATCGGCATCACTGCACATAGCTGGTCTGTGAATGTCCCAATAAAGAGAGTAAGAGGAACGCTTATTATAAATCCAGAAATACAAAAGAAAAGATTCTCTTTTAAGTCAGGTCTATGAGGCGTTATTACCTTTTGCATTTTCATCGCCTGTTAAAATAGCCATCTCTCTATCTCTACGCCTCCTTCATCATCTGCTTGAATTCTTCGTAAACTGCCTTTACTTCCTCTATCGAAGCTTCGTCTTCCAGAGTTGTAAGGTCGCCAACAGGCTTGTCCATTATGATGGTCTTTAAAACACGTCTCATTATCTTACCAGACCTTGTCTTTGGCAGTTTTTCAACGAAGTGAATCTCCTGAGGTGTAGCTATGGCACCTATTTGCTTACGAACTTCTTTGATTATTTCCTTCTTTAGATCATCTGATGGTTCATATCCTTCTTTTAATATCGCAAAGATGACAATATTCTCTCCTTTTATAGGGTCTGGCTTGCCAATGACAGCCGCCTCTGCTACAAATGGTGTCTTTACAACAGCACCTTCTATCTCCGCTGTGCCCAACCGATGCCCCGCTATTTTTAATACTTCGTCTGCCCTTCCAAGTAACCAAAAGTAACCATCTTCGTCCTTTATCGCATAATCGCCTGTATAATACATCCCCTTAAATTTTGACCAATAAACCATTTTGTACCTTTCAGGGTCTTTGTAAAGTCCCATCAACATACCGGGCCAGGGTTTTCTTATTACTAAATAGCCTTTTATACCAGTGCCTACCGGATTGCCTTCTTCATCTACTACTTCGGCATCTATACCAGGTAAGGGCAGGGTTGCTGAGCCAGGCTTAAGCGGTACGAGCTCTAAGCCCGGTACTGGCGAAATCATTATTCCTCCTGTTTCTGTCTGCCACCAGGTATCAACTATCGGGCATCTTTCAGCTCCTATATGCTCGCAATACCATTCCCATACTTCTGGATTGATAACTTCACCGACAGAGCCCAGAATCTTTAAACTACTTAAGTCATACCTCTTTATACGCTCTTCTCCATAACGCATAAACATCCTGATTGCAGTTGGAGAGGTATAAAAGATTGTGACGCCATACTTTTCTATAATTTCCCACCACCTATCTGGACTTGGATAATCAGGTGCTCCTTCATACATAAGAACCGTTGCACCATGAAGTAAAGGCGCATAAACTATTGACGAGTGCCCTGTTACCCAACCTACGTCTGCCGTGCACCAATATACCGATTCGTCTGATATGTTAAACACCCATTTGTAAGTGGCATAATTATAGACTAAATATCCTCCTGTTGAGTGGACGACTCCTTTAGGCTTACCTGTGGTTCCTGATGTGTAGAGGATATACAATGGATGCGTGGACTCCAGAGGCTCAGGTTCAACATAATCTCCAGCATCCTTTATTAATTCATGATAGAGTAAGTCCCTGCCCGGTTCTATATTTATACTTTCTCTCGTCCTTCTTATCACAACTACTTTATCTATGGTAGGAGTTGTCTTCAGCGCTTCGTCAGCAATCTCTTTAAGAGGTATGTATTTCCCTCTTCTTATTCCAAAGTCCGCGGTTATCAAAACCTCTGCCGACGTGTCATTAATTCTATCTGCCAGTGCATGGCTACTGAACCCTGAAAATACGACGGTATGGATGGCACCTATTCGTGCTGTTGCAAGCATTGCAATCGGTAGTTCCGGGATCATCGGCAGGTATAAAACCACCCGGTCTCCCTTTTTTACTCCAAGATTCTTCAGCATGGATGCAAACCTGTTCACTTCACGGTAAAGTTGAAAATAGCTGAAAGCTTTTGTATTCCCCTTTTCATCTTCCCAGTATAAAGCCACCTTATTCTTATGCCATGAATGTAAATGTTTATCTATGCACAGGTAAGATGCATTTAGCATACCACCAACGAACCATTTTGCAAATGGCTCCTCCCATTCGAGTATCTTATCCCAACATTTAAACCAATCCAGTTTTGCCGCTTCTTTCTTCCAAAAACCTTCTATGTTAGAAGCTGCATTCTTTTGAAGGTCTATATACCCCTTTACAGGATAAAATTTTACTTTTTCCATTGTATAATTGGTATAACTTACTCTTTTTTATAATTTACAGGTTTCATTTCAAAGTAGAGCAAAATTTGGTGGTTTACAGAACGAAAAAAATAAAGAGGGCTTATTTACATCGCCCTCCTCAAAATTTTTAGGATAAGGTTGGGTATCTCTTCAACTATTTAACTTTGACTTCTATCTCTTTGGGCTTGACTTCCTCCGCCTTCGGCATATGGATTTCAAGGATACCTTCTTTATATTCGGAATCAATCTTCTCCTTCTGGACCCCGGCAGGCAGCAAGACCTCACGGTAGAATCTCCCGTATGCTCGTTCGCAACAGTAGTAGTCCTCATCCTTGACCTCCTCTTCTGCTTTCCGCTCGCCCTCTATGGAAAGGACATCGCCGGTTACCGAGACGTGAACGTCCTCCTTTTTCACCCCTGGAAGGTCGGCTCTCAACAGAATCTCATCCTTTCGGTCAAACATCTCTACAAGGGGACTCCATCCCCTTGTCTCCACAATAGCACGGCGCCGTGGCACTCCTAACATTCGCTCGAAACGCTCGAACATATTCTCTATATCTTCTTCGAACGTTGGAATCACACGGGCAGGCGCCCACCTTTTCAAACCCCAACCAAAAGGTCTCCATCGTTCAATTGCCATATTTTCCACCTCCTTTCCGTATTGTATTTTTACCTCCAACTTTTAGGCAGATAGAAGAAGGCGCATTTCTTATCAGCGCTATTAATATTCTATTTCAACGTCCTATAAAAGGCTTTAAGTAGAAATAACATGTGTCAGTGGCATATAGAGAAAACAGATGCTTAAATATCCTATGCTCCCATCTTGAATATGCTCAATAAGAAGTGAAAAAACCTAAATCCTAATCTCAAAACAAACTTTTTTGCTCCGCAAAAACCTTTACTAAAAATTTATTCTTTCTTTGGTAAAGCTTCCTTTTCCGCGTAGCGTTTTGATCAAACTTTCTTAAAGTTTGAAAGAAAGGTTTGTTTTGAATTTGTAATTTTGGTCATTAGGATTTGTTTAGGATTTAGGATTTAGTGCTCAGGATTTCGTCCACAAGATATTGAGCAATTACGTTTACTTTTGGATATAATCCTTTTCAATTCGATAATCGCTTCCAGCTCACGTTTGAGCGCCCTTCTCACGACAAAAATTTTTGACGCTTGCTTTATACAGGTGAGCGTATCCACTTTACCTCAATTTCACCTTCAAAGGAAATGCACAATATTTCAACTTTTGTTTCAAATATCTATCAGTAAAATTGCAAATGATAGACAAAAAATTTCGTCACTACGGAAACTTTTTAAGATAACTTTAGAATATTTTTACGTGGGTAAGGCAAAAAAACTATTAGGAGGTGAATGCGAAAAAAATGAACTTGGGAAACATGAAAGTTGGACCGAAACTGTTTGGGGGCTTTGGCGTCGTGCTAATATTGACGGCAGCGCTGGGAATGGTTGCATTTATGCAAATAAACACCATGCAAGAGCAAACCAACATGATGGAAAAAGCGGCAGACATGAAGGTGGAAATGAAAACGGTCAGGCAACAGGAAAAGAACTACGTAATAAGAATGGACCAGGCGAGCATTGACAAGACCAACGACGCCGTGGCGAAAGTAAAGGCTCTGACAAATGCGCTTGAAGCAATGGTGCAAACCGTGGAAGGCAGAACGGCAGTGGGGGAAGCCAAGACAGAGATTCCGAAGTATGAGAGTGCTTTTGCTGAGCTTCAGACACTTACAAAACAGAAAGATGAACAATTAGCGACCTGTGAAGCCCATGCCCGGGATATAGAGAGTGCGATAAAAGGCAGTTCCGCAGACCAGGCGACCGAAGATAAACTGATGATTAATCTGTTAATTATCAGGCGAGCGGAAAAGAACTACGTTGCGAGGGAAGACGACCAATACGTTACTCAGGTAGCAGATGAGGTAAACGCGTTGAAGGCAGACGCCGATGCAGCGGCGATTACGGGAGCGGAAAAGAACGCAGTCAAAAGTGCGGCAGATACGTATCTGAAGGACTTCAATGCATACGTGAGCACCACGAAAGACTTTGAGGATATCCAGTCAACTGATGGTCCGCTGGTACAGTCAGGACGAGGTATAGATGCTGCGGCAACCAGTCTGCTTGCGAATGCAAAGGCAGAAGCGGCAAAGGCAGCGTCAAATGCCATTATGTTCGTGGTAGCATTTATTATCGCAGCGATCGCAGTCGGTGTAGGAGTCGCAGTTGTCGTTGCCAGATCAATCATTGGACCAGTTACAGATGTGGTAAGGGTAGTGAAGGATTTTGCGACTGGTAAACTCGGCAGCAGAGCGGAAACAAAAGCATCTGGTGAGCTCCTGGAAATGCGCGACACCTTGAACCAGTTCGGAGAGGAGCTGCAGGGTATTATCCAAGATGTCGGTAACGTGACAGGGAGCATGGCAGCAGGGGACCTGGGCGTAGATTTCACCGCCAAGACACCCGGGGAATTCAATGCGATACGAGACAACCTCAACAAGGCTAACGAGAGTTTATCTGATTTGATCGGTGAGCTACGAAGCGCAGTGGATAACGTCGCAGGAGTAAGCAAAGAATCTGCTTCTTCTGTACAGCAGGTGAATTCCGGTATGCAGCAGATTTCATCAGCATCGCAGCAGATTTCAAAGGGTGCGCAGGAAACTTCTGCTACCGTTAACGAAGCGGCGAAGGAGGTTAAGGAGACGAACGCAGTGTTACAGCAGATGCAGTCGAATGCCGAGGAATCAAATAAGTACGCCGAGGAGAGTGCGGACAGCGCAAAAGAGATGAACGAAGTGTCTATGAAATCGTCAGAAGGGATGAAGGAGATACAGGATGCGATCGCAGGTGCCGTGGAGGTAATAAAGAACCTGGGCAGTTCGATAGAGCAAATAGGGCAGACTACGGAGATGATAGAAAGCATTGCAGACCAGACGAATCTATTGGCATTGAATGCCGCGATAGAAGCGGCACGTGCCGGAGAACATGGACGTGGCTTTGCCGTCGTTGCCGAAGAAGTTAGAAAACTGGCTGAGAACTCGAAGAAGTCAACTGCAGAGATAGATTCAATGATAAAGGCATTGCAAGAGGAGATGGAGAAAGTGATGAATGCCACAGAAGCCATCACGCAGCGTGCCGAGGTAGGTCGCGAAGACCTCGAAAAAGTGGTAGAGAGCGTAGAGAAAACATCAGGCATGATCGAGGACATCAAGAACAGGATGGGACAAATTACTGATGGTGCAAGAAAAGGTGCGGAGAGCATGGAAAGAGTATCGAAGGGCGTGGACGAGATTGCGAGCTCGTCAGAAGAGGCTGCATCGTCGGCAGAAGAAAGCTCTTCCGCAGTAGAAGAGCAAACGGCAGCCGTAGAACAGCTCAGCGGTGGTATTCAGAAACTTTCGGAAATCTCAGAGCAAGCAGCAGAGATGATTGCGAAATTTAAATTGAAGATGGGCGTAGGCAGGAGACAGGAAGTTGCAAGCGCTGGCGCTGTGGAAGAGAAAGAGAGTGAAGAGGCGTAGCGTAATTGCAAGCTCTGCATACGAGTAAAGAGGCATCATGCCTCTTTACTTTTTTTATTTTAGCAAAAGGAGGTGATAAGAATAAAAATGGAAGAAAGAACAGGAATAGAAATGGGAAAGAATGAAGTACATGAAACAGGAGGCGGGGTAAACCAGCAACAATTAGTGGTCTTCAAGCTCGGCGGCGAGGACTTCGGCGTTGACATCATGCAGGTGCGAGAGATAATAAGAAAAGGAGATATGACAGCAGTTCCAAACGCTCCTGTGTTCGTTAAGGGCGTGATAAATCTCAGAGGACAGATAACAACGATTATAGACCTGAGAAGAAAGTTAGGGTTGTCAGAGAAGGAATCCAGTGATGACCAGCAAGAACGCGTAATCGTGGTTGAGGTGGACAAAAATACCGTCGGGATGGCTGTTGACGCCGTGACAGAGGTAACGTATCTCGCAGAAAGCGAAATAGATGAAGTGCCGGACATGATAAAAGAGACTATCGGGACGGAGTATCTCAGGGGAGTAGGGAAACTGCCCAATAGACTGCTCATCCTGATAGACTTGAAGCGCGTGCTGCAGCACAGTGAGGATATGGACGCCCTGCGACAATCCGCATAGCAACTGTAATGTAAAATCCCAAATCCTAAGCACCAAACTAAGCCCTTTCAGGGCTTGCGGGGTGCGGGGTCGTGGGCAGAGCCCAAGCCCACGAAAACAAATCCAAATACCTAAACTCAAAATCCAAAACAAACTTTTGGTTATTGGGATTTAGGTATTTGTTAAAACTTTTTTCTAAAAAGTTTATTTTGGACATTGGAATTTTGATATTAGGTATTGTTTGGATTTTGGTATTTGGTGCATGGAATTTTTTACCCTACTTGACTTCAGCTTCGGTGAATAATACATACACGACACTCCATTTTTTGTTTCAGATATATGTCACTAAAATTGCAAATAGTGGATAAAAAAATTTACCAGTTCAAAGGTTTTTTAAATAATAGAGATAGATACAATGATAAAGAGTGAAGAGGCATTATGCCTTTTTTTTTCTCTTTTTAGCAAAAGGAGGTGAGAACAAAAATGGGTATAGAAATGGGAGTAGAAATGGGAAAGGAGGAGGAAGAAAGAACAAAAATAGCTGTAGAAGGAGGGGGGGTAAACCAGCAACAATTAGTGGTCTTCAAGCTCGGTGGCGAGGAATTCGGCGTTGACATCATGCAAGTCCGAGAGATAATAAGAACAGGAGATATTACAGCGGTTCCAAACGCTCCTGTCTTCGTTAGGGGCGTGATAAATCTCAGAGGACAGATAACAACGATTATAGACCTGAGAAGAAAGTTAGGGTTGGCAGAGAGGGAAGCTGGTACTGATGACCAGCAAGAACGCGTAATCGTGGTTGAGGTGGACAAAAATACCGTCGGAATGGCTGTTGACGCCGTGACAGAGGTAACGTATCTCGCGGAAAGCGACATAGATGAAGTGCCTGACATGATAAAAGAGACTATCGGGACGGAGTATCTCAGGGGGGTAGGGAAACTGCCCAATAGACTGCTCATCCTGATAGACTTGAAGCGCGTGCTGCATGGAGAGAATATGGACGCCCTGCGACAATCCGCATAGCAATACGAGAAATCTCAAATACAGGTTAAAAATCAGACAGGAGGTGTAGGAAAGTGAAGTTCTCTTTGCCCGGGGATGACGGAGAGTGGAAAGAAGGAAAGTTGGTGCTCGAAAACGGTAGTTTATTCTTTGACACGCAGATGCCATCCGAGCTCGAACACCAGCGTCCCCCCAGTCCTATCCCTATCCCCGCACCTATAAGCAGTATAATAGATGCAATATTAGGGAAAATAGGGCGAGGTAAGGAGGAAGAAACGGAGAAAAAAGGCTTCTTCGTTCCTATAAATAGCATAAGAGACGTGAAACAAGAGGATAATGGCATCCTGATGATAAAACACACTGACAACCAGAACATATCTACGGGAGAACCGGGGTCTGAGTCAGAATCAGAGCCACTGGTGGTCTCTACAAGGCTATCGGCAGACGAGAAGGTGCTGAACGAGGTGGAACGGGAGTTGATAACGAGCATAGATGCATACAAGTTCAACGTTTTCTTTACGCACGCAGGCGAAGGCGGTGTTCTATCAATGGAAAAGAACGTAGATCTCGAAAAAGGTGTTTTGAAGATTTCTACCGATGTGTTGTGGATAATCGGACAGAACAGTCTTAAGAGAATCGCATGGGACGACATAGTAAACGTGGAGCAGAAAAAAAGGGGTAGATTTAAAGGCACGGAATTTGGTGCAATCTCTTTTGACTATTTCGGTGAGGGAAGTGACGAGGTGATTTCCACTATCGTCATCACCCAGGGCACCACCATTGAGGTCTTAAAAAGACATGCCCTGGAACTGCTGAAGGAATATAAAGTAAGTGAAAAACTTCCGGACATGGAAAACCAGATACTGACAATGATGTATGCAGGTGCTTTAGACCTCTCCTCTTCCGCACTCGCAGCAACTGCTGAAGCCTTTGGGCTGAGCGAAGAAGAGCTGAAAAATCATTTGGAACACATGAGCGAGCTGGGCATAGTTGACTCGGCGGATCAAACACTGACGAAAAAAGGCATTAAATATGTGGTTGACCTCTCGAAAGATGGTACTTTCGGTGGTTAGTCAGAGGAGGTGAAAGAAACCACGAGATTAACACAAGACCAGAAATCAGAGAATAGATAACAGAAAACAGAATTCTGACTTCTGTTCTCTGACTTCTTGTATCTTCACAATTTCTCGTGAAAATTATGGGGCTCTGCCCCATGTCCCCGCAAGCCCTGAAAGGGCTTATGTGTAATCTTGTGGTTAATAAAGGAAAGGAGGTGAAATAGAAAGAGAAATGGCGAAAATATTGATTGTTGACGATGCCGCTTTCATGCGGATGATGTTGAAGAACATTTTGGGTTCGAACGGACACGAAGTTGTGGGCGAGGCAGCAGACGGGGTGCAATCAGTGGAAAAATACGAGCAGTTGAAGCCAGACCTTGTAACAATGGACATAGTAATGCCGGTGATGGACGGTATCGAGGCTACAAGAGAGATTATGCAGAGCTACCCGGACGCAAAAATAGTAATGTGCACCGCGGTTGGACAACAAGCAAAGGTGCTGGAAGCGATGAAAGCAGGTGCAAAAGGCTACATAATAAAACCTTTCCAGGCTCCGAAGGTAGTAGAGGAAATAGGAAAGGTATTGAGTTCTTGATTAAACCACTTCGTGGAGAAGAGAAGCATTTTCGGAAAAGAAAACAGATGGGAGGAGAAATGAGAGAAATAGGATACAAGAAGATAAAGGTGCTCGTGGTAGATGATTCTGCATTTATGCGTGTTCTTGTTTCAGACATGCTCAACGCCAGCCATGAAATAGGGGTGGTAGGCGTGGCAAAGGACGGCAGAGATGGTGTAGAACAGACGAAGGCACTTTCTCCTGACGTGATAACGATGGACGTCGAGATGCCAAAAATGAACGGCATCGAGGCGGTAAAGCATATAATGGCAGAAAAGCCGACGCCCGTTGTAATGCTAAGCGCCCTCACGAAGAGAAACGCAGACATTACGTTAGACGCACTGGCTAATGGCGCTTTTGACTTCGTCACAAAGCCTTCCGGCAGTCTATCTCTGGACATAGATAGAGTAAGGGGAGAACTTATATCGAAGATAAAAGGTGCTCATGCGTATGGCGGAAAAATTAGCGCCGGCATGAAACAACTTCAAGGTGTGAAGAGATCCAAAGCTCCAGCTCGTGATTATTCTATCTATACACGTGGACCGGCAGATAAGGGTAGAATAAGCAAAAAAGTGGTTGTTATCGGCTCTTCCACCGGGGGTCCGAAATCGCTTGACGAACTCTTTTCCGCACTTCCAGACGGCATCCCCGCCGGAATGCTCGTGGTTCAGCACATGCCACCATATTTCACGAAATCGCTTGCAGAACGGCTTGACAGGAACTCCCCGGTTCACGTCCGGGAGGGAGAAGACGGAAATATGATAACCAACGGCTCTGCACTCGTCGTTCCCGGTGACTATCACATGACCGTAAATAGCGGTGGGGTACACCTTAACAAAGAAGCGCCAGTGAACGCCATTAGACCTTCTGTTGACGTTACAATGCAATCTGTCGCTAAAACTTACGGCTCCAACACGATCGGCGTATTACTCACCGGTATGGGTAAAGATGGAGCAGAAGGAATGAAAACGATAAAAGACTGGGGTGGTAAAACGATAGTCTCTGATGAGAACACTTCTATAATCTTTGGTATGCCACAGGAGGCGATAAAGCTCGGCTGTGTGGATAAAATCGTTCCTTTATATGAAATCGCAGATGAAATCATGAAATTTTTAGGGAGTTGATCAAAATGAGTTCCGATACTGACATTTCACAATACCTGAATGTGTTTCTGGAAGAGACAAAAGAGCACTTACAGATGTTTACACAGGCTTTGATAGACCTCGAAGAGGCTGATGCTGAGCGTGCTGCCGAAGCGTTAAACAAGGCTTTTCGCGCCGCTCACACGATAAAGGGTATGGCAGCCTCAATGGACTTCAAGAACATGGAGCAGTTATGCCATTCCACGGAAGACTTGATGGACGAGCTCAGGAGTGGCAGCCGCAGTGTAACGCCGGAAATAATTGACTTGCTATTGGTATGCTCCACGAAATTAGAAGAGCTGACCAGCAGTATTGAGGAAACCGGAAGCGACGACATTGACATCTCCTCGGTGATATTAGAGCTCAGGAGTTTTATGGCGGAGGAAAAGGAAGAAGAAAAAGAAGAGGAAGAAGGAAAAGCTGAAGCTGAAGCAGTGCAAAAAGAAAAAATCACAGTGCAAAAAGAATATGACAAAATAGAGAAGGAGGTGAGGGAAGGACGTAAAACATACGAGATAAAAGTTTCATTGGACAAAAGTTGTGAGTTTAGAGCTGCAAGAAGTTTCTTAGCGTTACATAACCTTGCGGAAATTGGAGAAATTGTCAAAACGGTTCCATCGCAGGATGATATAGAAAAAGAGAAGTTTGAGTTCGAATTCGAGGTGATTTTGGCGACTGACGCAAATGAAGATGCCGTGAAGAAGGCTCTCGCAGCGGTTGCAGACATAGAAAAAGTGGATATAAGCGAAGGGAAAGAAGAAGTAAGACCCGAAGCAGGAGCACGTGTTGCTGAAGAGGAAAAAGAAGTTTCGAAATCAAAAGAGGTGAAGAGAAAGGATAAAGGAAAAGAAAAAGAGGATGCATTAAAGAGTGTTCGTATAAGCATAGATAAACTGGATACCGTAGTTAACTTCGTGGGCGAGCTCGTGATAAGCAAAGGCAGGCTTATCCAGATTGGCAAGGAGCACGAAATAGAAGAATTAAGTAGCACGATGGCTGTTGTCGAAAGAACGATAAGTGACTTGCAATACGAAGTGACGCAGATGAAGATGATTCCGGTGGAGAACGTGTTTAACAGATTTCCGAAGCTCGTTCGCGACCTTTACAGAGCGCAGGGGAAAGAGGTTGAATTCATAACCGAGGGAAAGGAGATAGAACTCGACAGGACTGTTCTGGACGAGATAGTGGACCCCGTAGTCCATTTGCTTAGAAACTCCGTTGATCATGGAATAGAGCTGCCGGAAGAGCGAGAAAGGAAAGGAAAAAGCAGAAAAGGCAGGATAAAGCTGGTTGCACAGCGTGAAACCGGACACGTAACGATAAGCGTAGAGGACGACGGGAAGGGCTTAGATCCGGATAAACTAAAGGAGAAAGCGGTTAAGAGGGGACTCAAGTCTGCCGAAGAAGCTTCTAAGCTCACGGATGAGGACGCATTTAAACTCATCTTCATGTCCGGATTCAGCACGGCAGAAAAAACTACTGAGGTCTCAGGGCGCGGCGTAGGCATGGGTGTGGTGAAGACGAAGGTAGAAGCACTGGGTGGTCTTGTGGATATCCAGTCCAAAATGGATATGGGGACAAAAATAACGTTGAAGTTACCGCTTACCACCGCCATCATTCAAGCACTGCTCGTGGACGTCAGCGATAAAATTTATGCCATCCCGTTAACAAATGTGAACGAGATTATAAGCGTGTTTAAGGACGATATAGAAACGATACATGAGGCAAAGGTAACAATACTCCGTGGTTCCATATTACCACTTGTTATGCTGGAATCTATTTTTGGACTCTTTGCTAATCCTGGTAATGGTAATGGTGGTAATGGTAATGGTGGTAATGGCAATGGTGGTAATGGCAATGGCAACCGCAAACATAAGGATAAATTCGTTGTGGTTATCGTGGAAAGGAGCGAAGGTCGGATAGGTTTAGTTGTGGACGCTGCACTCGAAGAGCAGGAGATAGTGGTAAAGCCACCGGATGAACGTTTTAAGGATGTTACAGGGGTCGGCGGCTTCACAATTCTCGGTGATGGTGGTGTCATCCCAATACTTGACGTCTCTACGTTAACTCTGGCTTGATAAAAAAGGAGGAAAAAAATGAATGAACTGGTAAAGAAAATGGATGGAGGAGAAAGGCAAGTGTTTGGGGAGTTAGTGCTCGAGTTAAACGATTTTCAGAAGGACGCACTCCGCGAACTTGGTAACATTGCGTCGTGTCATGCGGTAACGTCTCTGGCAGAGATGACGGGATTGACAATAGATATTGAAGTGCCAAGTGTGGAAGTCGTGTTGATAGAGAATGCGAAAAAACTGATAGAGGCAGAGAGAATAGTTGCGGGAATCTTCGTTCAGGTTGACGGCGGATTCTCCGGCTATTTACAGGTTCTGTTCCCTGAGCGAAGCGCTCTCAGTCTCGTTAATTTTCTCCTCTGCAGGATGCCCGGTGAGACGAAAAACATAGAAACAGAAATGGAGGAATCTGCGTTAATGGAAACGGGTAACATATTAGCTGGTTCGTTCTGTGATGCTATTGCGGACTTTCTTCACTTTTCGCTGATGCCATCTCCGCCCTCTTTTGCTTTTGATATGATGGGCGCAATGGTGGAAGACGCAATAATAGCAGTAGTACAAGCACAAGAAACCGAGCACTTTATCCTGTTCAAATGCGATTTTCAGGGAGAAAACGAGAAAGGAATCTATGGCTATATCCTGCTGTTTCCACACCAGAACAGTCTAAGAGACATACTATCTTCGCTTGAGGTAGCAGCAGCAAGGGTGGAATAAAATGGTTATGGTTATTGAGCGGACCGCTCTAAGTCGGAATGAGAAAGAAGATAAGGAGGAAAGAAAATGAGCGAAAAAGAAGAAGATTGGGATGGGGATTTAGAGTTTGAGCTAAACGCTTTTCAGAAGGATGCACTCAATGAACTTGGTAACATAGCCTCGTGTCATGCGGTAACGTCCCTGGCAGAGATGACGGGAGTGACAATAGATATTGAAGTGCCAACTGTGGATATAGTGTCAATAGAGGATACGGAAAAACTGATAGAGGCAGAGAAAATGGTTGCGGGAATCTTCGTCCAGATTGACGGCGGATTCTCCGGCTACTTACAGGTTCTGTTTCCAGAGAGAAGCGCGCTCCATCTCGTTGATATTCTCATGGGCAAAACGCCCGGGGAGACGAAAACCATAGCGACTGAAATGGAGGAATCAGCGGTAGTGGAAATAGGCAACATGCTCGCTTCTTCGTTCTGTGATGGCATAGCGGACTTTTTTCAGTTTTCTCTGATGCCATCTCCGCCCTCTTTTGCTTTTGATATGATGGGCGCAATGGTGGAAAGCGCAATAATAGCAGTGGTACAAGCACAAGAAACTGAGCACGTCATTCTGTTCAGATGCGATTTTCAGGAGGAAACCGAGGGTGGAATCTACGGCTATATCCTGCTGTTTCCACACCCTGACAGTCTAAAAAATATGCTATCCATGCTTGAAGCGGAGGTAAGATAAGATAAAAGTGAGATGAAATGAATGGTTATGGAGGAAAGAAAATGAATAAAAGAAAAGAAGTTGGGGATTTGGTGTTTGAACTAAACGCTTTTCAGAAGAATGCACTGAATGAACTTGGTTACAGAGCCTCGCGTCATGCGGTAACGTCTCTGGCAGCGATGACAGGAGTGGCAATGAATATTGAAGTGCCAACCGTGGATGTAGTACCGCTGGAAGATGCGAAAAAACGGATAGATGCAGATAAAAGAGTTGCAGGACTCTTACTTCAGATTGACGGCGGATTCTCCGGCTACTTACAGGTTTTATTCCCGGAACTAAGCGCTTTCAGTCTCGTTGACATCCTCCTTGGCAGGATGCCCGGTGAGACGAAAAACATAGAAACAGAAATGGAGGAATCTGCGTTAATGGAAACGGGAAACATATTAGCTGGTTCGTTCTGTGATGCCATTGCGGACTTTCTTCACTTTTCGCTGATGCCATCTCCGCCCTCTTTTGCTTTTGATATGATGGGCGCAATGGTGGAAAATGTAATAATGGCAGTGGCACAAGCACAAGAAACCGAGCACGGAATCTACGGCTATATCACGCTGTTTCCACAACACGACAGTCTAAAAAATATGCTATCCATGCTTGGCGGAAGTAAGATAAAAGTGAGATGAAATGGCTGCTGAAAGATTTAACCCGGAATTAGAAGATGAGGTGGAAAAGCAATATGCGGGTATCGGAGAAATGAAGATAGCGCATAATCCGGGCTTGCTAATAGTAATGGGAATTGGCTCTTGCATAGCACTTGCTCTTTACGACGGGTATGTAAAAGTGGGAGGAATAGCACATATAATGCTTCCGGATAGTAGGGGCGGTAGGAGGACGAAAAAGAGCTGTAAGTTTGCAGACGTAGCTGTTCTTATACTGTTAGAGGAAATGCTGCGACATGATGCTAAGAAGAAGCAGATAGTAGCGAAGATAGCAGGTGGTGCATCAATGTTCTCAGTGATGGACACACTACAGATAGGAGAGAAGAACGCAATAGTAGTCAAAGAAGCGCTAAAGGAGGAGGGAATAAAGCTCGTCGCAGAGGACATCGGCGGGAATTATGCCCGGAGTGTAATTCTGGATACTTGCACTGGAGAATTGACAGTGAAGGCGAAAGGCGGGGTTAAAAGTATCTGACGATGATGCAAGTTCAAAAATTGCCAAAATCGAGAAATTGGAAACAGGAGGGGTTGTCTAATGAAAAAACAGAAAAAAAGCAGAATTCTGGTAATGGCTATCCTCTTAGCTGCTGCTTGCTTTCTCACTTATTATTTTCATCTGATACTCAAAACCGATGTTGTTTTTAGCCACTTCTTTTATGTCCCAATTATCTTAGCAGCAGTGTGGTGGAGAAGAAAAGGTGTAGTTGTGGCTATATTTTTAGCGGCGTTGCTGATTTTCAGCCATTTTTTTATTAGATTGGGTGTGGAGGAAACTATTAATGATTTGATTAGCGCTCTTATGTTTATAGCTGTTGCCCTTGTGACTGCTATTTTATGTGAGAATATTGTAAAGTCGCATGAGGGGCTAAAAAAAGAGAAGATTTTTTCTTCAAATATAATCGCTACCGTCCCGGATTCTTTGGTTGTTGTTGATAAAGATTTGAGGATAAAGAAAGCGAATCTAACCTTCTACAACGTATTTCAAACGGAACCAGAAAAGGTAATAGGCTGCTGCATAACCGATATACTGGGGGATGAAGAAGGAAAACTCAGCACTGAACTGAATAAATTGCTTGGAACCAAAACTCCCGTAGAGAACCTTGAGCTGCAATATCAATCAGAAAAGCTGGGTGAACGGATATTCAATCTCTCAGCGAGAGGGATAATAGTTACAGAAGGAGAAGAGGAAGAAGGAGTATTGATTGTGATAGGAGACATCAACGAGCGGAAGCGAACGGAAGAGCAAATTAAGACTTCGCTCAAAGAAAAAGAAGTGCTTCTGCAGGAGATTCACCACCGTGTCAAGAACAATTTGCAGCTCATTTCCAGTCTGCTCAAGCTTCAGTCTCGATATATCAAGGAGAAACAGGATGTTGAGATGTTCAAAGAGAGCCAGAACCTGATAAAATCTTTGGCTCTTATTCACGAGAGACTTTACCAGTCCAAAGACCTGGCGAACATTGATTTCAAAGGATACATCGAGAATCTGGTAAACAGCTTGTTTCGGTCTTATGGAATTGATAGAGATAAAATTGCACTGACGATAGATGTAAAGGATGTTTTGCTCGGAGTGGATGCCGCCATTCCCTGTGGATTGATCATCAATGAACTGGTTTCTAATTCCCTGAAGTACGCCTTTCCAGAAGGCAAAACAGGTGAAATTAACATATCTTTCCACCCAACCGATGAAAACGAGATTGAACTGGTATTCAGCGATAACGGTGTCGGTATGCCGGAAGATTTGGATTTCAGAAATACTGAATCATTAGGTTTGCATCTGGTCACCATTTTAGCAGAAGATCAGCTTCAGGGTAAAATTGAACTAAATGGAACCGAAGGAACTAAATTTCAAATTAAATTTAGGGAGGAGAAATAATGGCACAGATATTGGTTGTTGAAGATGAAAGGGTTGTTGCCGAAGACATACAAAGAAGCTTGCAGAGTTTTGGATATGCTGTTCCCGCAATAGTGGCTACCGGAGAGGATGCTATTAAAAAGGTAGAAGAGTATAAACCGGATATAGTCCTGATGGATATTGTACTACGGGGTGAAA
The DNA here is from genome assembly GCA_017883965.1 of Candidatus Methanophagales archaeon. Taxonomy (GTDB): domain Archaea; phylum Halobacteriota; class Syntropharchaeia; order Alkanophagales; family Methanospirareceae; genus JAFNKG01. Next base: position 57,839 of record JAFNKG010000006.1, read on the forward strand.
TGGACGGAATTGAAGCTGCTAACCAAATACGCTCCCGTTTCAATATCCCTATTATATATCTCACTGCGCATACAGATGAAAAAAGGCTGAAGCGGGCAAAAATAACTGAGCCTTTTGGATATATTATCAAACCCTTCGAAGATAGGGAAGTATATACCGCCATTGAGATGGCTCTCTACAAATATGGGATGGAGAAGAAATTAAAAGAGAGCGAAAAGTGGCTTTCCATAACACTCAAGAGTATCGGCGATGCAGTGATTGCCACGGACACAAAGGGTTATGTGATATTTATGAATCTTGTTGCCCAGTCCTTGACCGGCTGGAAGCATGAAGAGGCTGTCGGGAAGCCACTGAAAGATATCTTCAACATTATAAACGAAGAAACAGGTAAACAGGTCGAGAATCCCATAAAGAAGGCAATCCAAGAAGGTATTGCCGCTGATCTGACGAATCGTGCTTTATTAATAGCTAAAGACGGAATGAAAACGTCTATTGAGGATAGCTGTGCGCCAATTAGAGATGACAAAGGGGACATCGTTGGTGGCGTCCTGGTTTTCCGTGACATTACCGAGCGCAAATGGGCAGAGGAGGAGCGAGAAAAGATGCAAGCCCAGCTCCTCCAGGCGCAGAAGCTGGAAGCTATTGGAAGATTGACTGCCGGGATTGCCCATGACTTCAACAATATGCTGTTAGTTATTCAAGGGTACACCAATATGTTGATGATGAAAGTTGATGAGACAGACCCTTTGCATGGGTATCTGAAGGAGATATATCTTACCTGTACGTCTGTGGCTGACCTCATCAGTAAGTTGCTTCTTTTCAGCCGCAAGCAGCCAATGAAGCTTACCTCGCTCAATATCAACAGGGCGGTTGATGACTTGCTAAAGATGCTCAACCGCCTCATCGGTGAGAACATTGCCGTCAGCACTGACCTGGAGCCAGACCTCTGGATGGTCCGAGCTGATGAAGGAAATATTGAGCACGTGATTATGAATCTGGTGGTCAATGCCAGAGATGCCATGTCCATGACTAACGGCGGGAATCTCACTATCAAGACCGAAAATGTGACCCTGGACGAAGACCTCTGCAAGGTTATCCCCGAAGCGCGACCCGGCAAATTTGTTTCTCTCTCTGTTGCGGACACCGGTGTCGGCATGGATAAAAAAACCATTCAGCGCATCTTTGAACCTTTTTTTAGCACCAAGGATGCTGGTGCGGGTACCGGACTTGGACTGTCCGTTGTCTATGGCATTGTCAAAGAGCACGGAGGATGGATAAATGTTTACAGTGAGCCCGGGCAAGGCTCAACGCTCAAGTTCTACCTGCCTGCTTTTTCCGTAAAGCAAAAAGATGAAACTGAAGAGAAGATTTTGTTGCAGGAACTTCAGGGCAGTGGCGAACGGATTCTGCTGGTGGAGGATGAAGAAAAAGTCCGTGATGTTATCACAATGATGCTTCGTGAAAACGGCTACATTGTATTTGGGGCTGCAAGTGCGGGAGAGGCGCTGGACATCTTTGAGCGAGAAAAGGGGAAGTTCCACATGGTCTTCATCGACGTGGTCCTACCCGATAAAAGCGGTCTTCAATTGGTTGACCAACTCCTTTCTCGCAAACCCGAACTCCCGGTCCTGCTGAGCAGTGGCTACGTAGATTCAAAATCGCATGGGTCCGTCATACGCAAAAGAGGATTTCGATTTCTACAGAAACCTTACGCCTTAACCGAACTGCTTCGTGCTATTAGAGAAACTATAGAATAGAGCCAAGCTAAACGTAATCTCTCAATATCTTGTGGACGAAATCCTAAGCACTAAATCCGAATAAGCCCTTTCAGGGCTTGCGGGGACATGGGCGGAGCCCATGACTAAACAAATCCTAATAACCAAAATTACAAATTCAAAACTAAGCCCTTTACAAAGTCTTACAGGCTCGTATGGTGGTTTTGTTATTTGAATTTAGAATTTTGAAATTGTTTAGGGTTTAGAAATTAGAGTTTAGGATTTTCCCCTCTTTATTGAGCAAATACAGCTAAAAGGGTCAAGTTCTTATTCTACGTGATTGCGTATAGGCTTCTTCTAATTTCCTTATTCTCTCTTCCACCAGACATTTAGTCACACTCTTCCGGGGAATACCCATCCTCTTTGCAATGTCTGAATCCCTGTAACCCCTTGCATGCAAATCTCTTATCTCCATAATCTGTTTTGGGTTCAACCTCACTTCTTCTTCTTCTTCTCTTCTTACTTCTTTCTCCGGATGCGTAATACCCGTCTTTTGTAAATCCGGATGCGTAATACCCGTCTTTTGTAAACGCAGATGCTCAAAAGCCATATTTCGTGCCATCATCCTCCTCTTTGCAAGGTCTGACTCACTCTCTTCTTCATGCAATTCTTCTTTGCTCCGCTGAATCTTTTCTAAGGCATTTTCAGCCGCTTTTCTAACATCCTCATTCTCGACTTTTGATGCTTGAATGAGAGGTTCAACAGCTTTCTTATCTCCTATCTCTCCAAGAGCCTCGGCAGATCCCTTCTGAACATTCGTATCCTTGTCTCTCAAAGCAGAAATAAGAGGTTCAACTGCTGGTTTCCCTATCTTAGCAAGGGCTTCTGTCGCACACAACCGAACGTCCTCCTTTCCATCTGTAAAAGCAGAAATGAGAGGTTCAACAGCTCTTTCATCTCCTATTTTTCCAAGAGCTTCTGCTGCACTTTTCCGAACATCCCCCTTTATATCTTTCAATGCTTGAATGAGAGGTTCAACAGCTCTTTCATCTCCTATCTCTCCAAGAGCCTCTGCCGAACACCACCGAACACTCTCCTCCTCATCTTTCAATGCAGGAATGAGAGGTTCAACAGCTCTTTTATCTCCTATCTTTATAAGTGCCTCTGTCACACTCCACTGAATATCTAAATTTTCATCTATTAAAGCAGAAATAAGAGATTCAACAGCTCTTGCATCTCTTATCTCTCCAAGAGCCCATGCCGCACCCAACCGAACATTCTCCTCCTCATCATCCATGGCATGAATAAGAGGTTCAACTGCTGGTTCTCCTATCTTACCAAGAGCCTCTGCCGCACTCTTCCGAACATTACTCTTTTTATCTTTCAAAGTTTGAATAAGAGGATCAATTGCTTTTGTACTTCCTATCTTACCAAGAGCCTCTGCCGCACTCTCCCGAACATCCTCCTCCTCCTCTTTCAACGTTTGAATAAGAGGATCAATTGCTCGTGTATCTCCGATCTTACCAAGAGCCTCTGCCGCACACATCCGAACATTCCAATCCTTATCCTTCAACGCCAGAATTAGGGGGTGTTCCTTACCCCTCGCCTCCGCCTCTTTTATAATTTCCTCTCTTTCCTTTTCTTCTTTCCTCTCCTCCACCACCTCCAGGATATATTGTCCCAGCGTATCGAATAGAACATTTGGATTGCCAACCTTCTTGGTGATATATCTGCTCGCCCCTTTATTTAATGCCTCCATCGCCACATTCTCGGCTCCTTTCCCGGTGAGGATGATAAAAGGAATGTCGTTTCCTTTCTTCCTCAGCGCCTCCAGAAATTCGAGCCCACTCATCCCCTGCATCTTGTAATCAGCAACAATAACGTCAAAATTTTCCTCTTCCAATATTTCCAATGCCTGCTCCGCGGATAATACCGGTGTGATTTTGAAACAATTATAGCCCTTATTTTGTAGATACAATCTAGTTATCTCGAGCACTCTCTTCTCATCATCCACATGCAAAACCCGTATCAGTCTTGACTTCGAATCCTGATGCTGGGAATCATTTGCCATTTTACTTATTTTAATTATATTTGTAAATCATTTATATATAAATGTTTGTATTGTGATTTTGGATTTTCTATGAATTTTTTGAATTTTTCTTATATATTCTTTCTCTCGTATTAACGCACACAAATTTATCTTTCGCTTCTCCGGTCATTGTCTCGGTCCTGCCTATAATCAAGTAGCCTCCGTCGTTCAACGCATCGTAAAAGTCGAGAAGCAACCTGCTTTGAAGCTCCCTTCCGAAGTATATCATGACGTTCCTGCAAAAGATGAGGTCAAAGTGCGAGAACTTCTTGCCCGATATAAGGTCGTGTTTCTGGAACCTCACAAAATGCTTCACTTTGTCCTTTATGCGGTATTTGTCGTTCCCATCCACCGAATCAAAATATTTAGATATGCGGGATTTATCAATTTTTTTCAGCGCCTCAGCATCATAAATACCCGCTTTGGCGGCACTTAGTGCTTTTCCGTCAATATCCGTCGCTTGTATCGAAATAACGAATTCATTTAGCGTCGGACCAAGTTTTTCGTACAGAATAATGCCTATCGTATATGGCTCTTCACCGATGGAACACCCCGCACTCCATATCCTCAATATCCTGCTTTTTCGCTTTGTCTTCTCGGCAAGCAGTTGTGGCATCACCTCTTTTTTGACGGCATTAAACGTATCCACGTCCCTGAAAAATTCCGAGACGTTTATTGTTATTCCGTCCAGAAGAGTATCGTATTCAGAAGGGTTTTTTTCTAAAAACCGGTAGTATCCGGTGTACGAAGGATCAATACCTATTGCTTTTATCCTAAGAGCTATTCTTCGCTTTAAGTAGTTATCCTTGTATTTACTGCAATCTACACCCGTTCTATCCAATATTTTCTTCTTTAAAAGATTAAAGCCGAGTTCATCGTTCGATATCATATCCTACCTCGTGCATGCATACAAAGAACAAATCTCTTATAAAAGATAAGAAATTGACATTGATATAAAAGTGTATCTTATATCGAAATATTTTTTACAAATAAACCCTTTTAGAAAAAGCGTTTACGGGAAAAACATAGTTTCTTTGATAAAACTTTTCTAAAGAAAAGATTTATACGGAAAAGAAAGTTTGTATGGAAATCTGTGAAATCTGTGGTTATAAAATGAAGGCGATTATACCGTTTAAGAAGGAAGGAGCAAAATCGAGATTGGGCGATTTTTTAAACGAAAAAGAGAGAGAAGAACTCGCCATAAGAATGCTAAAGGATGTTTTAGCCGCGTTATCAGAATCGGAGATAGAAGAGGCGGAGATAATTTCAACATGCTCCTCCGGGGGAGAAATGATAGAAGAATTGAAGTCAGATTTGAAGTTAAAGCTGACGGTTAGAGAGGATGGGAGAGGGCTGAACGAGGTGCTAAACGAAGTGATAAAGGAGGAAAACGAGCCGGTGCTGATAATAATGGCTGATATTCCGCTGGCAACGCCCAAAAGCATAAATGAACTCATCGAGCATGAGGAGGATGTGGTGATAGCACCGGGTAGAAAAGGAGGCACAAACGCTTTGTTCTTACGCAGACCTTCTGACTTCTCTGTTTCTTATTATGGGATTAGCTATTCGGAGCATATAGAAGCTGCGAAGCGGAGGAATTTGAGCCATGCAGTTTACGATTCTTTTTTTATCAGTGCGGATATAGACGAAGTAGAGGACTTTATAGAGTTATTGGTTCACGGTAAAGGTAAAGGCTTCTCGGCTGAATATCTACGCGAAATTGGCGTTTTTCTTCGTGTGGATAAAAATTCGAAGATGCAGGCAGAGGTGGATAGATAAGTAACCTCACTCTGTCTTTAAAAAATTCCAAATCCTAAGCACCAAAGCCCAAACAAACCCCAAATCCTAATTTCAAAATTCAAAAACAAACCTTTCTTTAAAAAGAAAGCTTTACCAAAGAAACTTTTCTTTTTGCTTTTTACGAAGCAAAAAGTTTGTTTTGGACATTTGGATTTTGATATTTGCCCTTTGTGTCATATGACACCTGGTTCATGAAGGCATCTTTCTCTATAAATAGGTGATGCACATGAATCGGGA
>JAFNKG010000047.1 GCA_017883965.1 Candidatus Methanophagales archaeon
ACTTCAAAGCTCTCGAGCTCAAAAGAGATGTCTTCAAAACTCTTTTTGTACGAAATTTCTAATAAATCCTCTATTCTCTTTCTTAGACCCGAAGGACCGAATATTTTCAGTTTTTCCGCCCTATTTTCTTCACGAGACGCGAGTAAGAGTGCTGGTAAACCAAGAGCATGGTCACCATGAAAATGACTCAGGAAAACGAGTTCGATTTCTTTCAAGTCTTGCTTGTGTTTTCGCAACTGAAGCAGGGTGTGAGGTCCACAATCGAGCAATATTTTCCCATCAACTAAAATAGATGTGTTTGCAAACTGCCCAAAAGCTTCACCTACACCAAGAAATGTTATAATCACTTTTGCATTATCTCCTTCGCACCTTCTGCAACAGCCTTCATCGGATTCCTGAACTCAGGAATTTCTCCAAGTAACTCACCAAATACAGATTCCGCCTTTTCTTCCTTCTTTTTCATCGCCCTTTACCTCCTTATACCTTTTATTTATTATAATAGATTAGTGCCTAAAAAATGAAAAAATGGGAAAAGAAATAAAAATTTGGTATGACCGCGAGGGGGATTACCTTGAAGTCCTTTTTGAGCGTAAAACGGGATATTTCAGGGAGACGGAAAACGATGCGGTGATGGAAAAAGTTGATGAGGAAGGAAATGTCATTGGGTTTTCCATCCTAAAGGTGAGTGCATTGAAAGAACGGGAGCCGATTTCAGTTAGTCTTCGATGAAAAGCTGCGTTGCCTAACAGGACTACTTATTTTTACATACTTTGTATATAAGTAAGAGTGGGGAACAGAGGCTGGTTGAAGAATGATAAAAATATTGGCATCGAACTCAAATGAGAAAGGAAAACTTTTTGAGGATTTTATAAAAAGGATATTGGATGCACTTGGATTTCACAATTTTAGAATTGATGTACACAGAACTGGTAGAGAACTTGACATTCAGGCAAATCATAAGGTGACAGATGAGCCGATACTTTGCGAATGCAAAGCACATGAAACAAGGTTGAGCGGCGATGAGCTAAGCAAGTTTTATGGTGTTTATGCTCATGAATGTGACTCAAATAAGGATTTGAAAGGGCTCTTTTTCTCTTTATCAGGTTTTAACGACGCTCTTATCGAATATTATAATGAAAAGCCAGAGAAGATTCAAAAGCGATTCAAAATTTATTCTGATACCGATATTGAAAGATTTTTAAAAGACTCTAAAATAGTCGAACCCGTTGGGACAATAGAATTCATAGTCAGAAAAAAGATACCTTATGAGACGAGCCAGATATATCTAACTGTTTCAAAACAAGGTTTATTCTGGGTGATTACTTTCAAAAGCTCCGGGAAGGAGACGCATTTTTCTATATTAAATGGAAAGGGAGAAGAGGTTTCAAAATTGATATGTGACGAAATATCTGAGCTGGATAATGGTTTAAATTGCTTAGAATTGATAAATTTACAGGCGAGGACTAAAGTAATTCAATCTTTGTCAGACATGACTTTTAAAAAGGTTGAGGATATCTCGCAAGAAATCAATGAGTCGGCTACTGACGTAAAAATGGCTTTATCTAATCTATATGAAGAAGGCGTTGTATTAAAAAATGAAAATAATGAGTTTACTTTGGATAAAGAGCTTGACATAGTTTTGAGGTTGATTAAGGAATTCTTATCGGATAATGTTGATTATTCGTTTTTTAAAAGCAAATATGTTCAAACAAATATCAATGAGAGATTAATAAAATATTTGGAAAGCAGATTCTATTTAGAATTTGAAAAGGAGATACGTGACATGTTGTATAAATTGTTAGCTGTATCTCCCTCTGCGCTATATGAAACTTTGTTTTGTCCGACAGATTTCTATCGAACTGGTTATGAACAAATTAAAAGGAGTAATCTCTCAGGTGAAGCAATTAAAAAATGGAAAGAGCTCAGTGCTTCTCGTATTATGACAGGTTTGACATAAAAATTGATTCTCGATTTGAATAATAGAAAAATAAATGATATTTTAACTGAAAATGGGATTAGAGGTTATAAATTGGTTTTAAAAGTGATATTAGCAGCTTTAAATAAGCCATATTTATCGGTTGAAGTGGGTAATATAATTCAGATAGCAGTAGCAAGAGAAAAAATAAAAGCAGGTGAATTAGTAAGTGCATATGTGGGTGCTTTAATTGAATACGCGATGGTGCTAACTAATTTGAGGGAGACTCAAGAAGCTTCAAAAGTATATCAGAAGGTTATAGATGGGTTTTCTGATCCTGAGATTTTAAAAGTTGCATGGAACAATAAAGGTTTAGTTCTTGCCACTCTTGGGAATTATGAAGAAGCAATTATTTGTTATGAAAAGGCATTAGAGTTTGATCCAACTCAAAAAGAATCGCATTACAATAAAGGACGAGCACTTTCATTTTTAGGACGATTTCCTGAGGCTATCGAAAGTTATGAAAAGGCAATTGAATTTGATGAAAATTATGAAGATGCAAAGAAGTATTTAGCTGAAGCGAAAGAGAAAAATTTACAATAGGATTATTTTGAAGCCTATAAACATCAAATGGAGGCTTTAATTTTAATCCAAAGTGAAAATGCTCCTTCGTTCTTAGATACCTCCAAATCCCTTTCCATAAACTTCCTCCACCCACCTCTGCACCTCAATCGTCCTCTCAATCGCCTTCACCATCTTCATATAATGCTCAATCTCCTCCAGCGATGATTTCCGTTTCATTCTATCCTTCAAATACTTCTCCATCACCTGATACGCCACTATTATTATATTCCCATCCCTCTTTAGAAATACAATCGAAATACTGACTTTTGTCAATCCAAACTCGCTCGATATTTTCAATAGCCTTACATGGCTTTGCAGGGATGACGATATATTTATTAGGTAAGCAACAAATATAGATAGGAGAGTGATAGATATGGAAGTGATAAAGTTTAAGGTTTCAGATGTTGCGACGGCGATTGGCGTGTTAGAGACATCCCTCAAAAGAGAGAAGTTTTTGCTTGAGAGGAGCATCCTTGACACAAAGAAGAAGCTGAAGGATTTTGAAGTGAAGAACGGAATGCGAAGTGAAGAATTTTTTGAAAAATTTGATAAAGGACTTGCGGGAGATGACCAGGATACTATGCTGTGGGCTGCGGAGTATGAGGCATTGAAACTGCTGGAAAAGGAGCGCAGTATTGTCGAGCGAATGCTGAGTCAATGCAAGTGAAGGAATTCTTCTTGGGAATTCAGAACCTCCTACGGAAGTCTGCGTTCATTGAAAACGTAGATGTCGAATACGAAGTCAAATCAAAAATGGTAGGGATAATTCATGGAACTTTAGGGATGGTTAATGGTTCTGCACTTCAATTCATGGAGCTGATAAATATAAAAGGGGATGAGATAACACGCCCTAAGTATAGTTTCATTTGATGGACAGTGCAGATAAGATGGTTTTTAGATACGATAATGCACCACACCATCCAGAAGTCGCAACTCACCCGCATCATAAACATATACGAGGTGAAGAAAGACCAAAACAGTCGGAAGAAATAGGGTTAAGAGATGTTTTTTTGGAAATTGAGGCGATGATTGTTAGATAATCGTTAAAAGGAGATAAAAAAAGTCCAGTATGCCAACTTCAGTCCTTTTGGCAGAACAAAATTATATCTATTAAAGTCTAATAATAAAAAAGCTGTAAAGAGATTCGCCAGGATAAGAGTAAAGGAATGACAACCAGGTCCAAAGTCATCGTCGTGAAAGGAAGCGACCGAGAAATAATGGTTGAAAATGGTCTTAAGGCATTAGAAATCAACCCCTACAAAGAAAAAGTGGTGATAAAACCGAACTTAATTACAAATCGCCCTTATCCCGTTACAACTTCTCCAAAAACCGTTGAATGCATCGTGAATTATTTTAAAGGCAAAGCAAAAGAGATATTTATTGCGGAAGGTGCAGGAATGTGCCGCGGAGGAACGAATAAAGCATTTCTTGATTTGGGCTATTCTGAACTCGCAGAAAAGAGTGGGATAAAACTGGTTGACTTAAATGAAGACAATTATGAGATAAGAAAGAATCCTGATGCATTGAAATTAAAGGAGTTTAAATTTCCTCTCACTTTGAAAAACTCTTTTCTTATTTCCGCTGCGGTTCTGAAGAGACATTCTATGGCTAAGGTTACACTGTCACTTAAAAACATGATGGGGGCATCCACTGGAAAAAAAGCGAGATTTCATCTACTTGGTATAAACAAGAGCATAGTTGACATAAATCTATACAAGAAACCTGATTTGGCTTTGATAGATGGTATAGAAAGCAGCGGTCTTGAATTAGGCGGTGAAGTAACAAGATATGACTTGATGATATTTTCCGAAGACCCCGTTGCTGCCGATGCCGTAGGTGCGAATATCCTAAGATTGAATCCGCTGTCGGTGCCTCATCTAAAATTAGCGCAGGAAAGAGGGTTGGGAATGGCAAGACGTGAAGAGGTAGATATAGAAGAAATAAGATGAAAGCAGTGATATTAGCAGCGGGAAAAGGAGAGCGACTCTCACAGGGCAAAGATAAAAGTAAGCCAAAACCTCTAATTCCTTTGCTCGGGCTTTCACTGCTCGAAAGAGCGATTCTTTCGGCAAAAGAAAGCGGGATATACGATTTCGTGATTGTCGTAGGGTATAGAGGCGAAGAGGTTATAAGATATGTGGAGGAGAAGCAGAAGCGTTCAGGTCTGAATATAGATTTTGTGGAAAACGAAGAATGGGAAAAAGGGAACGGGTTGTCGGTGTTGAAGGCGAGGGGTGCTCTGAAAGAGGAAGAAGATTTCGTTCTTTTGATGTGCGACCATGTATTCGATTCGGGCATCTTAAAGGAACTTCTGGCAAAGGCAATGCTAAATAAAGGAGGTAAATCTGTTTTATGCGTGGACAAACCTGAAAACGTGTTTGATTTGGAAGATGCTACAAAAATACTACTGGAAAGGAATAAGCCAAAGGCAATAGGAAAAGGGATAGAGAATTACGATGCTGTTGATTGTGGTATCTTCTATTGCACGTCCGCGATATTCAATGCGTTGGAAGAGGAGATGGTAAAAGGAAAGTATGAGTTATCAGATGCAGTTCAATGCTTGATTGACTGCGATAAACTTGATGTTTTTGACATTGGCGGCAGGTTTTGGTGCGATATAGATACGGCGGAGAGTTTAGAATATGCGAAGAATAAAATGCTGAAGTCGCTTGAAAAGCCAACCGACGGCATCATTTCGAAATGTATAAACCGAAAGATATCAAAGCGAATAACCGCAAGGATTGTGAACACAAATTTGACACCCACTCAAATAACCGTTATGAGTTTTATCATAGCTTTGGCGTCTGCAGTTTTCTTCTTCCTCGGTGAACACAAATATCTCATCATTGGTGGGTTATTAGCACAGGCTTCTTCGATTATTGATGGATGTGATGGCGAGGTAGCGAGGTTGAAGTTCTTAACTACCGATTATGGTGCTTTTGTTGACTCCGTTCTGGATAGATATGCGGATGGAATAATGATTTTTGGATTGATTATTGGTTATTGGAGGCTGTATGGTGGTATATCAGTGTGGATTATTATTATCGGTTTATTTGCACTTCTTGGCTCATTTATGATAAGTTATACGAATTCGTTGGCTCTGCCCACATCCCCGCAAGCCCTGAAAGGGCTTAGGTTTGAAAACATTTTTGAGAACTCTGTTAAAGGCGGAGGTAAAGGGGGGATACCCGTGAGGAGAGATATGCGGTTGTTCGTGATTATGGTAGGTGCAATTCTGAATCAGGTCATGGTTATGCTGTTGTTATTGGCAATACTTACGAATTTAGAGGTGGTAAGGAGGCTTTCCTCAATAAAAAGAATTTTCAGACTGCCCATGGTTCCACCGACATAATCCTCATGGCTTGCTTGGGGTATTCTGCAATGAACTTCATCTCGTCCTCCGTCACGGGCAGTTGTGTGTGAACATTCGCATACCTCACGAGTTCTAATATCTCGCGGGCTTCTTCGTCATCTTTAAATTCCAGCTCGTATTTCCCTGCCACGTTCCTGAAGCCTTTTATTCCTGAATATTCTCCGGTGGTTATAAGCCTGCCAGTCTCAATCTGCTCGATATGCCCCCTGCCAACCTCGCTAAAATGATACAGCTCATAATTTCTGCTGTCCTTCAGTGTACCATCGGCATGTATTCCAGATTCATGAGCGAAGGCGTTATCGCCTACTGCCGGCTGGTTGACAGGGATAGGAACTCTGAAAGAACGAGAAGCGTAATTGCATATCTTCCACGCATGGATTAAAATAATATGTTTATCCAGGTGGTATTTGTTCTCAAAACCGCTTGCTTTCTGTATCGCAAGGATTGTAGAGACCAGGTCTGCATTGCCGGCTCGCTCTCCCAATCCATTCACTGTCGTGGTGATGTATGCATCAACACCAGCATCTATTGCTGCTTTGGCACCCGCAACAGAACAGGCAACTGCCATGCCCAAATCATTATGACAGTGCAGTTCGATGGGTATCTTCACCAGTTTTGCAAGCGTTTTTACTCGCTCATACATGGTGAACGGGTCGTCGTATCCCAGCGTGTCACAGTATCTTATCCGGTCTGCACCATGCTGTTTAGCGGCTTTGGCGAATTCAACCAACCTTTCGAGTTCCGTCCTCGAGGCGTCTTCTGCATTGACTCCAATACTTTCTGCACCGCGTTCCCAAGCTGCGTCAACTGCCTCGCACATCATATTTATTATATCATCCCAACTGTATTTGCCCAAGAATTTGCCATTAAGCATCTGCTCAGAGGTTGATATACTCAAATTAACGTGCTTCAGCTTCGGCACCAATCGAAAAGCTTCCTCTACATCCGCCTTTATGGCTCTCAACCATCCGCCGAGCCGAATGCGCTTCATAGCCCCCAGCTCTGCCAACTCCAGATTGGCATTCAAATAATTTGTCTCGTGCCTTGTGACTGGAAAACCAAACTCACTCTGGAAAACTCCCATTTCATCCAGGTAAAGGTTCAGCACGGTCTTCTCTAACTTAGCTAATCCCAATCTCGATGTCTGCACACCGTCCCTATTCGTAACATCAATGATGTATATCGTATTCTCGACCATTTTTGATACCGTCTCTCTTTCTTCACTACTTAATACATGTATTTTAGACCTATATAATCTTTACGCTTTTTTTCTATACAACCAAATTACTTTTTATCCTTTGCTCTATGATATTTAAAACGGAGGTTGTCAAATAAATGCGAATCTCTGAACTTCCCGAGATAGGCACGAAGTATGAGATAGAAAGTCCCAAAGGAGATAAAGTAGCGGTCATATTTTTGGCGACTGGTGAAATAGAGTTATATGTATTAGAAGCCAGTGCTGAGAAGCCTTCGGTTACAAGGCTGACCTCGGAAGAAGCCCGACGACTCGGAAGCGTTCTGACCGGAGCGTTACTCACAATAGAGCGCGAGGACGTTGAGGTCTCGTTTTCTGAAATCTCTGACCTCAGAATAAACATCCATATATGTCCGGTAACAAAGTATGTGGTAGGAAAGAGCATCGAGGATTTGGCAATCAGAAAAAAAACGGGCGTCACGATAATAGCAATATCGAGAAAGGGACGGAGCATCATCAGTCCGCCACCGGAAACGGTCTTAGAAGAGGGTGACCTGATAGTGGCGATAGGTGAGCATGAGCAAATAAAAGCCTGTGAGAGGGAGATTCTGCAACCGGGTTAGATGGACTTTCTACTGGTTTTGGGCATTGTAACGGTCTCCTGCTTAGCCCTTGGACTGATATCGAAATATCTAAGGCAAGCCTCGATTCCTGCATACATAATTGCTGGAATACTCTTCAGATACTCCTCGGAAAGACTGGAGTTCGGCTTAATATCCTCATACGACTTCGCCCAAGTTGTCCAGGGGTTGGGTAAGATTGGTATAATCCTCCTGATGTTCTACATAGGACATGAGTTCAACTTCAGAGGCATAAAAGAGCCTGGAAGGTTCTTTGCAGGTTGCACAGATTTCGGGGTGAATTTCATCGCAGGGTTTTCTCTGGGGCTCCTCATTGGCTTGAGCCTATTAGAGGCTTTCATACTCGCATCGGCAGTTTACATCAGCAGTTCTGCAATAGTCATATCCTCGCTGATAGAGAACAAGAGGCTAATCTACCCGGAAGCAGAGACCGTCGTGTGGCTGATGGTCTTCGAGGACATAATACTGGCAATCCTGCTCGTGGTGCTAACTTCCATTACGTCTGACAGCCTCGCCATGATTATGATTCCCGTGTCCTTAGCAAAAACTTTACTGCTCATTGTATTCATCTTAGTCCTCATCAGAGGGCTGAGCAACTTCATCTCGCCTCTGTTCGAGCGTGATGATGAAATACCTATACTGCTTATTTTCGCACTCATATTCGGGTTCTCAGCACTCGCACACCTTCTGACTGTTTCTGAAGTGATTGTTGCATTTTTCCTCGGTTCTGCACTCTCTGGAGTCAAACCCTTCAAGAAACTCCTTGGAGACACTATCTCATTTAAGAACTTATTCCTCACTATCTTCTTCTTCTCATTCGGAATGATGTTCTCATTCGAATTTGCAGGATTGCCCTTGACAGAATTTGTTCTCGCACTCCTTGCACTCATAACTCTGTCCATCTTAGGAAAGTTCGTCAGTGGCGCACTTATCGGGAAGAAACAGCATGGCTCGCTTGAAACAGGATTGAGGGTCGGCGCATACACAACGCCAAGGGGCGAGTTTTCAGTTGTGCTGCTGGCTGTTGTGCTCGGAATGGAAATGGGTATTTCTGAGCTATTATTTTCGCTTGTCGTTGCTTATGTAATCTTTCTTTCGCTCATTGGCTCTTTCATCGCCAAACACGGCGACAGAATTGGCAAAGCAATGACAGTTGGCATCAATAAATTAATGACGCTGAAGCGTTAAATATTTTTGAAATTACCTATCCATGTTTAAAAATTTATCGGAAGTGAGCATTGCAAAGATTTATTTACTGGAAATGTGAAGGAATAAAAAGGAAAAGAGGAGATGGAGAAAGAGGGTTTTCTACTGGATATTGATTACATAACGGAAAAAGGCGAAGATGGGAATGATAAGCCGGTGATAAGACTATGGTGCAAGAGTGAAGAAGGTGCGGATTTTATTGTGTTAGACAAAAATTTCGAGCCGTATTTTTACGCTTTTCCTTATTCTTACCCTCATTCTCATCCTCATTCTTATAGTCACGAGTGGGATGTGGAAGAAAAAAAGGGACTGATAGAAAAGATTTGTGTGGATAAAGAAGGAGGAGGAGAAATAAGAGTTAAGCGAGTGGAATTTTGCCAGAAGAAATTACTTGGTGTTAATCGAAGGGGGTTAAAAATTTTCGCTGAGCATCCGAGACATGTTCCACTGCTGCGAGAAGAGGTTAGAAAGGTGGGTATTACCGTGTTAGAAGCTGACATTCTATTTGCAATTCGATACTTGATAGACAAACAGCTCAGACCTTTCGACGGTGTAAAAGCGGAAGGAGAAGGAATAGAAGTGGGCTATGCAGATACGAAAGGGGCTATTCTCGCTTCAAAAGTATCACACAAAAAGATGAACGGGGGCGGGCTGTCAGAGCTTAAAATTATCGCTTTTGATTGCGAGATGGCTACTCTGGGTGGGTATGGGATGCCATCGGCGAAGAAAGACCCGATAATAATCATTGCTGTGGCATATCACGAAGAGAACGAAGTCAAAACAAAGTTATTTGTGATGGATGCGGAAGAATACGAAAGTGGGGATGATGAAAAGGTAATACGAGATTTTTTGGACTTTGTTGAGCGTTTTCAGCCGGACGTCATCGTGGGCTATAATTCTGATGGTTTTGATTGGCAGTATATAAAGGAGAGGGCGAGTTTGCATGGAATTCGGTTGAGCGTGGGTGCTGACGGCAGCACGGTGCAATATGAAAAAGGAGGGGCATTGCCGGGCGTAAATATCACTGGCAGACTGAATGCAGACCTTTTTAAGCTCGCAAAGCGCGACTTAGACAGCGTGAAGGTGAAAACATTGGAAAATGTAGCGGAATTTCTCGGCGTGATGCGGAAAAACGAACGGGTGAATTTATCGCCGAGAGAGATTAACGACTGCTGGATTGACTCTTCCCCCTCTTCTTCCGCACGAGAGCGCCTATATGAGTACGCAAGGACGGATGCGATTAGCACGTTGGGCATCGCGGAAAAGATGCTACCACTGCAAATTGAGCTTTCTAAGATGATAGGCTATCCATTGGACGAGTTAGCAAAGATGGGAAGAGGGAGGCAAGTGGAAGCGTTTTTAACCGCGGAAGCATTTAAAAAGGGGGAGCTGGTGCCACCGAAGAAAGGAGCTGAAAAAACATACGAAGGCGGTTTCGTACTGCCACCAGAAAAGGGCTTGCATGAGGATGTCATCGCACTCGACTTCTCTTCCATGTATCCTACCATCATGATTTCTTTTAACATCTCCCCCGATACGTTTGTAGAACCGGAAGAAGCCGAAGAAGAATTGTATATTGCACCCGAAGTAGGACATGCATTCAGAAAGGCGCCGGACGGATTCTTTAAAAGGATAATGAGCGATTTGATTACGAGAAGAAAGGCGATAAAGGCGGAAATGAAGGGATATGACAAAACGAGTAATGAATATCGGTTGTTAGACATACAACAGCAGAGCGTCAAAATCCTCACGAATAGCTTTTATGGATACACAGGCTGGAGTGCGGCGAAGTTCTACAAACGAGAATGTGCGGAAGCGACAACGGCGTGGGGGCGGCATTTTATAAAGCGTGCGATAAGAATGGCGGAAGAGCTTGGATTTGAAGTTATTTACAGTGATACTGACAGTATTTTCGCTAAATTCGCCGATGCCAAAGCGGACACCGAAGATAGAAGAGAAGCGATATTGAAGAAGGCGAAGGCGGTTTCAGAGCGAATATTAAAAGAGCTCCCGCTTGAACTTGAGATACAGGACTTCTTCAAAGCTATTTTCTTTACGGGGAAGAAGAAGAGATATGCGGCGCTTACCGATGAAGGCGAAATCGTGGTTCGGGGATTGGAAGTACGTCGTGGGGACTGGTGCGAGTTGGCGAAGGAAGTGCAGACGGAGGTGATAGACCTCATTTTAAGGGAAAAAGACCCTGATGCCGCTATGAAATACGTTAAAAGCGTCATACATGACTTAAAAGAGGGAAAAATACGCTTAGATGAGCTAATAATCTACAAAACACTCACCAGAAAGATAAGCGATTATGAAACAAAGCAAGCGCATGTTATAGCGGCTGAAAGGGCTTTAGCCTCTCGTATCGTATATGAAGTAGGCTCAAAAGTCCCTTATGTGATACTAAAAGGCGCGGGAAAGACAAGCGACCGTGCTTTTCCCGTAGATGTTATAGAGAGAAGCGAAGGGAATGAAATAACCGCAGAGGGAAGAAAATACCTGATTGACGTCGTTTATTACGTCCAGCATCAGGTAATACCTGTTGCCCATAGGGTGTTGCAACTTTTTGGTTATGACATCGCATCTTTTGAAGAAGGGGGGCAGAAGACATTAGGGCATTGGTTTTAATGAAGTTCCAGAGGTCAGGCAACCGAAAAGCTTATATATATCCTCCCATTATCTAATCATGGTGATAAAAATGGCTGAACTGCCTATTGCACCTATAACCAGGATAGTGAGAAACGCAGGAGCAGATAGAGTAAGCGAAGACGCAAGTGCGGCATTAGTAAGGCTGTTAGAGAAAGAAGGTGAGAGAATAGCAAGAAAAGCCGTAAGCCTCGCTAAGCATGCCGGAAGGAAAACAGTGAAAAGGGAAGACATCTTAGAAGCCGCAGACTGAAATAAAAAAAGGTTAAATAAGGGGGAAAATAGAAAATTGCAAAATTTACCCCTTTTTATTTTTTTCTTATTGTTTTGAATTTGGTGCTTGTGATTTAGTATTTTCCAGGAGCTCTACTCCGTATCGTTTCTACCCAGGTCCTTCATCCTTTTCATCCCTTCTATCTCCTTTATTACCTCTGCAACCGCTTTAGGCACCAAATCCTTCCAGCTTTCGTTGTTCAACATTCGTCTTCTTATTTCGCTACCTGAATATTCTTTCCGGTTGAATAGTAAAGGAGCGCGCACTTTATAGTCCCGTTCCTTAAATAACCGCTCTATTAACGGATTATTTGTATATACTACATCCACAGGGGGTATCAATGACTCGACATGCGATACCCAGACTGCATTCCAGTTCACATCTAAGATAGGAACGATGTAAAAGTTGAAAACGCCGTCGTCTCTTAAGGATTTGGAAATCATCAGATAGCGTTCTCCAGCAGTAAAAGGGTTCTCCAACTCGTGGCTTCTTTGCGCTGACCCTATGCATATAATGACTTCATCCGCTTCAGAAGCCATCTCTTTTATTACTGCATGATGTCCGAGATGGTAGGGCTGAAACCGTCCTATGTATAACGCTCTCATTTCTCTTTTATAATTACCGCTCTCAGAAAATATATGACGACCGCGATGACACAAGCTGCGAAGCCTGCTCGCACCAAAGACCAGTATTCAGACTTGAATAGCTTGGAGATAGCATCCATAGCGAAGAAATAGAATTGGAAGGTGGCAACCAGAAGTAAAAGCATAAGGATTATGAAAATACCGAGCCTGAAATACCTGAAAATATCCTCGGCTGCAAATCTCCCTTCCTCTTCCTCCTTTATAGCATCATCCTTTTTTTCCATTCTCACACCCCTCCTCTCCTTTTCTTTAGCAGTAAAACAAAAGCGATAAAGAGTGCAAAAGCTGCGGATAAAGTTTCAAAGCCCGGTGCCGCCGGTGGTGGGGTAGGATAAGGCATAGGCTCAGGGACTGGTGCGCCTGGAGGGATAAAATCAGTGATTTCTACCCGGGGTGAAATTTCTACCGTCTTCTCTTTCGCTTCTATTACTACCGTTCTATTCACAAAAGGGCTTAACATAACCATCCCACTGCTTTCTTTTATTATCCTTTCTGATTGCCATATTTGAATCTCAAATATATAATCCCTGCCATTGAGCACTCTTAGCTCAGCATAATGTAGCGATGTAGTGCCTTCTTTTAGAACACCGAGGTCTTCCCATCGCTTGTCTGCTATTAATCTCGTTTCGTTGTCCCTCGCCTTTATCAAAGCTCTCAGACCGCTGACGTCTTTTCCGAGATTGTCAACGTAGATGGTAGTATTGATGATTGCATACTCTCTGTTTCTTCCGCTCTCTACTTCCACAGCTCCCACGAAGAAATCAAGTTCTCGTATGGAAATTTTTGCAACCGAAGGAGGCTCTAAGCGTGATAATCCATAAATCTCCCTTTCGCCCCGCAGTATGCCTTTGCCGTCTTCAAAAACAACTACTTGCAGTCTATAGCCGCCTTCCTTCGGAAGCTTCAAGTACGTGCTTGCGGCTTTTGTCTCCCTTCCGCCTATTTTCCACACTTTCGTCTTGTTAGAAGCAACGAGCAAATTCGTATCCACATTGTATGCCTTTATCAAAACATCCACATCGCCCGATTTGGCATCCCCGCTGTTGTCAAGATACGTGGTCACATTTAGCATTGCATCGGCAATGCCAAGCGCTTCCGCAGATATGTCAATATCGGCAATTTTTATTTCAGACCGCTCATACGATCTTAAACCCGCGCCAATCGTTGCTACTAACGCAATAAGCACTAAGAATGCCAAAACTACCACAATAGTTGCAATTGCCAGTTGTTTCCCTTTCGAGTCCATATCCTCTCTTTATCTTTCTACCTTTATAATATTTATAATTGTATTTCCCCATAAGATGAAACTTTTAAAACGTGAAAACATGTATCTTTAAGTATTTGTGTATTACTATTATTAGCAGGGCGTATAGGAGGTTAGAAAAAATGGCTGATCTGAGTGAGAAAAAAGTTTTAATGGTTGTGGCACCGGAAAATTTTCGCGATGAGGAGCTAAAGGAACCAATGGATATTCTGACACACTCAGGAGCTGAGGTAACAATAGCGTCAAAGGGTGTTAATCGAGTGACGGGGATGTTTGGCGCGGAAGTAAAAGTGGATAAAGATTTGGCGGAGGTTAATGCCGAGGATTATGATGCGGTGATTTTCGTGGGAGGGTCTGGAGCGGATGTGTACTTTAACGATTCAAGAGCCCATGCATTAGCTACCAATGCATTTAAAGGGGGAAAGATTGTAGGTGCGATTTGCATCGCTCCTTCCACTCTGGCAAACGCAGGATTACTAAAAGGTAAGAAGGCAACTTCTTTTAGCTCGGAAAAACGTAATTTGGTGAAAAACGGAGCGAATTATACCGGAGCGGCTGTTGAGTGCGATGGGCGGATAATTACCGGTAGAGGACCAGAAGCAGCCGAAGAATTTGGCAATGAAGTAGCATCTGCTCTTGAATGAAAAAAACGAGATGAAAAAGTGAACATGATAAAGTGGGTGGGTGTTGTGGTATTTCTCTCCGGGGTGGTAACTATAGGAGCGTACAGCATGTATCTCGTCTTCAACCCAGAGGTAGGGGAATCTGCGATACAGTCATGGATAAGAGTCAGCATAACAATGATGGCTATCGGCGCTGCTATTTTAATAATAACGATAGGTCTTGAAAGATACAAAGAATGGAAGAAGATGAAAGAGGAGATAAGTGAGGAGGATTTGAGACCATGAGTAGGAGCATAATAGTTGTAAATACGGATTTTGTCCCGGGTAAGGAGATAGCGGAGGTTTTAGGGCTTGTGAAAGGAAATGTGATTCAGGCGAAACACCTCGGCAAAGATATAGTGGCGGGATTTCGACATCTCGTTGGCGGTGAGATAAAAGAATACACAGAGATGATGAGCGAGGCGCGCGAAATCGCGTTGAAGCGGATGACGGAGAAGGCAGAGAAGATGGGTGCGGATGCAATTGTAAATGTGCGGTTTATGACTTCTTTGGTGATTAGCGGTGCCGCGGAGATACTTGCATACGGAACTGCCGTGAAGTTGAGGTGAAATATAAATATTGATGAAATGAAGTAAAATTGCAAATGGTGTGAATTTATTTTCTAATATCAGAAGTTTTTTATATTATTATTTTTACTGCACTAAAGAACCGTTTATAGCGCCTTTATGAAGAGTCGAAGGATTAATATCGGCGTAAAAAACCGAAAAGCTTATATATTGCGTTTTCTTAATAGATTATGGTAAGCAATGATAAACGAGAACGAATTTTGGCTGGATGAAGTAGAGGAAATTGGAAAGCGACTAAAAAAGCCAGCAAAAAGGAACACCGTTCTTTTACAAGAGTTAAAGCACATGAGGGAGTGGAGCGAGAGGAGGATGATGAGGATGACGGGGGTGACCTTATGAGCGATACAATTATTAGGAAAGAAAGAAATCCCTGATGGTTGGATTATCAATCTTCCATTTTTCACCATTCTGTGCTAATCTTGTGTAATCTCGTGGTTCTATACAGATATAACTAACCTATTTATACTCCGAGGATTAAGTTCTAACGATGGATAACATGGTAGAAGACCTTGGCAGTATAATAGGAAAAGGGTTCGACACATGGAAGAAGAATCTAAGTATTTGCCTTCCGTTTCTGTTTAGTTTGATACTATCCTCCATAGCGGCAATTATAGTCATAGGTGGTGCTATACTGGTGTCAATTCCTTCGTTGGTACCATTTTTAACAAAACTCGATGAAATCCCGCCTGATCTTATTCCTCAGCTTCTGCCTCAAATCCTTCAAAACATGGGCATAATCATAATCGCTGTCATCATCACTGCCATTTTAGTATTGCTAATAAGTGCGTTTTTCACCGCTGGCGCGATTGGCATGGCGAAAGAGGCGACGGAAACGGGTAGAACAAGCCTCTCCGACATGACCGAATATGGAAGAAGAAAATTCATCAGTTTGCTCTTTGCTATCATTATCGTTGGTTTAATTACTCTTGCAGGTGTTGTTTTCTTAATTCCCGGCGTGCTGTATATTCTTCCCGATATAACAACACTCTCACAAGCGCCACCTGAAGTAATGTTGCCTGCAATAGCGATATTGGGATTAGGGTTTTTGATTATGTTCGTCTACATGGCAATTGTAAGCATAATGTTTGCCCTCCCACCGTATGCGGTTGTTATAGACGACCTTGGAGCGGTAGAGGGTGTTAAAAGAGGTTTTAAATTTTTCATGAAACATAAACTCAACATCTTTTTGCTGTGGCTTGTCGTGCTCGTGATAGGGGGAGTTGTAGGTTTTGTTACTGGTTCTATACCCTATATCGGAGGGGTAATAAGCATGGCGGTATCTGTTATTATTATTCAACCTTTAACCGTTATATGGTGGAGCAGATTGTATCTTAGCATGCCCGAATAAACTTTTTCTTTTTTGAAAAAAGCGAAAATACCTGCATACGGAACAGCAGTGAAGTTTAGGTGAAGAAGGGTAAAAAAAACAGAAAAGTTTATATATACCTAAGTTTAACTTATTATTAATAAACTCCCTGCCATTGAACACACACACACATAGCAACGGCAGGTATATAATTACTGAGGGGTTACCAAGTAACCTCTCATACTCTCTTATTTATTATTGTGTTAAAGGTATTAGTGATCTCATGGAAAGAGTGGTCGTTTTTATAGATGGAAGCAATTTTTATCACGGTCTTAAAGCTAATCTTGGAAGAACAGGAATAGATTTCTATAAATTTGCTACATTGCTGTGCGGAGAGGAGCGTAAACTTATCCGAATTTATTATTACAACGTTCCTTTCAAAAAAGAAATTGATGAAGAGAAATATAAATCACAACAAAAATTCTTCTCATCATTAGAAAGCACCCCTTATCTCGAACTTAAATTAGGAAGACTTGAACCTCGTGGAAATACTTTTATCGAGAAGGGTGTTGATATACTTATTGCTGTTGATATGCTAAAATATGCCTATGATGACACGTATGATACTGCAATACTCGTGAGTGGCGATGGAGATTTTGCAGCGGCTGTAAATGCTGTGAAAGATAGGGGCAAACATGTGGAACACGCGTATTTTAAAGCTGCTCCATCAGTGGCACTAAGAAAAGCCTGTGATAAATACATACCATTAGATAACGATTTTCTTAGATTGTGTTTTATTTAACCTATTGTAAAATCCTCTTTTAGTCGTTTTGGAATGTGCGGTGCCGCGGAGAAAGTTGCTTGCGGAACTGCGGTGAAGTTTAGGTGAAATAAGGTAAAAATAAAAAAGAGGATAATCAAAATCCTCTAAATCCTGGTCCTGTCTGTCCTGAGAACCCGGGTCATGGCACCGTTGCCATAAACGCACTAAGTATTGCTACGTAGATGATTAGAGGAATAGCTATTGCGATAATCACAGCAAGAACTGCCTTTCCGGTAGATAGCCCGTGAAGTTGCCTTACGCCGATGATTCCCACGATAAGCGCCCATATCAATGCGATGAAGTTCACGATTGGAATCCATCCTAAGAGAAGACTCGGTGTTGCTCCGTACATCACTGCTTTTATCGTCTGCTCTATGCCCTCTTTGCCACCAACAAGGTATACCCAGATGTGAAGCCAGAGTCCGTCAATGAAAACACCGATTATTCCGCCAACGAGTATGAGGATAAAAGCGCCTACTGCGAGTAAAGGTCCCGTCGCTGCTCCGAGTGGCATCATAGGCACTCCAAACATTCCTAACATTCCTGCGATTAGCGAAAACGCTACTGCTGCTATAATTGCAAGAAGCACTGCTGGTATCATTAGAATAACGACGAAATACTTGAAAGCATCGCCAATCGTGTCTCCCTTAGAGTTGTCGAAGGTATCCGAAGGACTGAACAAGAACCCCTTTATTCTTTCCCCGATACTTAACACCATTTGTGTCACCAAAAATAACTTCTTCCCTGGCAATATAAAAGAGAATATGTAGAAATAACACCTGTAAACCTAACTAAAATCTTCATCGTGTGTTTTCAAAATACCTCCTGTAATATAGAAGTCACCACATGGATAGATCTTACCGGTAAAAGTTTGCCCCGCTCTTATCTCTGGAACATTGCATATCAACTCGTACTCCTCATCAGTTATTGTGTTTTTAACCACAAGTTTAAAAGAGGCATGGTCCACACCAACGATCTCAAAAGTGCCCTTCACAGGGTTACCAAGCCCTTTTATCTTCTCCATTATCTCTTCGCTAAGCCCTTTCTCCTCCGCATACACCATCCCCGGGGTTTTTCCATCCTGGAGCTTTCTGTTGAACAAAAACCAGTTTATAAAATCGAAAACTTCTTCAAAATCAATCTCCTCCATCCCTTCCTCGTCCTTGTATTCTTCTTCCGCTTTCTCTATTTCCTTCATTAATGTTTTCTCCGAAAATTCTCTCATGTCATCAATCAACCACGCTGCTTCCATATATTCTCTTGCCTTCCTCGCTTCTTCGCCTTCCAGATTCTTTATCCGCTCCACTCTACTTATGCTCCCCTTCAATAGCTCTCCAAGTTCCTCCCATCCAGTCCGTTCACAAACCTCTAAACTCTTTTTAAAAGCATCAAAAGCCTCTTCATATCTCTCCATTCGCTCCATGAAGTCGCCATAATTCGCCCACACAACTTCGCTTTCCGTCTTACTTAGAATTCGTTTGTATTCCGCTTCAGCTTCTGCCTGCCTACCTTCCCGCTCGTAATGTTCCACGAGTAATGAATGAACATTCACCGCTGCTGGTCTATCTTCAAGAATCGTTTTTAGAAGTTTCTCACCCCTCTCCTTATCCTTTTCTATTAATCTATCCCTTAGCAGAGCTGTGACATCAGGGTCTTCAAGGAAATCTATAATCGCCTTTGAAAACCCTTTCACACTCCTTGGGTCGTCTGCCATCCATGCAACGCAGACATCCTCATAATCTACCAGAAGCCATAAATCAAGGGAGTTTAAAGTTTTTATCTTACTTTTATCTCCTTTCCCTTCTTCTTCCCCTTCCTCTTTGACTATTGCAAATTCATGTGCTTTTAAGCCCTCTTCCTCATCCAGCGTCTTAAGTCGTTGCTTCTTCATATATCTAATAAAATTCCTCTGCACGTTATCTCCGTCCCTTCTGCTTATAATCCTCGCTTCTACGTCCCTAAATGCCTTTTGAGTCTCAATAAAAAGATTCCATGCTTCTACTATGACTTCATCCTCGTCTTCGAGATTCAGGAATTTCTTTATCAGTTCCTTTTGCTTCATTTTCTATGTTCCAACTCTTATCGAATAAGATATGCTCTTCAGTGTTGCTATTGCAGAAAGAGCAGCTAAATAGCTCGTCTTTGGATTCGCAATCGAAGGGACGTTTTCTACCCTCACGAATAATTTACCAAATTCGCCCTTCACCACTATCTCATGCACGTTCTCTTCCGCAGATGGGTCTGCAACTATTTTCACTTTCGTAGCCTCTGAACCTATGCCAGCAATGCTTAAAGAAGCCGCTACGTTCACGTTCTCCGGGAAAAGTCTTTCTGCATCCTTCGCAGAACCCATGAACAACATTTCCTTCTTCTTTATTGAAAACAAATCTATTCCCCTTTCCTTCACATACTCATTACCCTCAAATCCCGAAGGCGGCTTTCTTGTCGTTAATTCCACTGATTGTATCCCGCCAATAGCGCCGGATTTTAAACCATCTATCCCCGCCACAGCTCCTGATGGTACATAGACTTTGCATCCCTTTTCCTTCGATATACTTTCGATTTCTTCAAAAAGACCCGGTTCGCAGAGCAGTGCACCAACGCTCAATATCATTACTTCTTTACCCCTCTTTAACGCCGGTATCACAAACTCACGAACCGCCGCCTGCGATGCACACTCTATTATCAGGTCAACCTCTTCTAAAATTATATCCAGTTCTGTGCTATCGGATTTTATTATACTTGGCTTCTTTCTCAGGCGTTTACACAGCCTTTCTATTTTCTCAGGATGTTTGTCTATCAAAAATTTCAGCTCCATCCCTAAATCCAACTCACGCCCATTTACTTCATCCCTGTCTATTGCTCTGCATATCTCACTTCCTATCGCACCGCAGCCGACTACACCCACTCTTATCTTTGCCATCTTTTTACAGACAATGATTGTTTTGGTAGAGCTTTTCTTCCTAAGAAAAGGTTTGTGCTAAAAAGAAAGGTTTTTGATATAACATTCTTTACTTTATAGAAAAGTTTTGTTTTATTTGCAAATGCTGCTGAAAGAGATAGAAAGTTTTCTGGAGGAAGATGTAGGGCATGAGGATTACGAAGAGATAGTGCCATATACGGATTGTGAAGCGGAGATAACGGTGAAAGAAGAGGGCGTCCTTGCGGGTTTGGATGAGGTGAAACAGATATTTGACTATTTGTCTATTCAATGTTCATCTGAATTTGAGGATGGAGCTAAAATAAAAAGCGGTGATACTATTTTGACTGTGCGAGGAGCAGGTGCGAAGATATTGAAGGCGGAACGACTTGTGCTTAATTTCTTAAGTCGAATGAGTAGTGTAGCGACTTTAACGAATATGTTTGTAAACGAAGCGAGGAGGGTAAATGCGCACATAAAAGTAGCCGGTACGAGAAAAACAACGCCGGGCTTCAGGAAATACGAGAAGAAAGCGATAGCTATCGGAGGCGGTGACCCGCACAGATT
>JAFNKG010000048.1 GCA_017883965.1 Candidatus Methanophagales archaeon
TTTCATTTAGAACCAAGGTATTATTCGAAACTACCTTTTTATCAAAAGAGAAAAACTTTAAAAACCTGAATAGATACCTTATTTCTTATTTCCGGTGCAACAATACAGAAATCCCGGTCACTCCTTTCATTAGCTTGCTCCTTTGCACCAGAGCCAAACAAAAGGACTGCGAGAATTCTTTCGTCCTCCGCCAGGAATGCGAAATCCGCTTCTATTCTCTCTTCCTCATCCATTTCTTCACCGCTTCAATAAATTCTTCTATCGGCACTAAAAGTTCCTGTATTGATTCTAAGGCTATTTCATCGTTTAGTTCGTTGTATTCATGAACCAATCTATTCCTCAAACCATCTGCTTCATTTAAAGCCCCTCAAATCCACTATCTCCGATAGTTCAGGTCCCGTGGAAATCAACTTCACGGGCACTCGTGTGTCATGCTCAACCTTAGCCACAAAATCTTTTACCTCTTTACTCAACTCTTCGTACTCCTTTGCACCTCTGCATGAAGCGTCTAACCTGTCCACACCACTCAATGCCACCATCGTTGCTCCATTTATCATCGCGGAGTAAGCTGCCATCTTTGCATCCCATTCCCCTATTCGCCTTTTCCGCCTTGTAACCGTTCCATACTCCTCAATATGCAACTCAGCCGCTTTTTCTTCTTCCATTTGCGTTTCAAAAGGACCTTCACCCACTCGCGTTGGAAACGACTTGAATACAACGATGACATCATCTACTCGTGTAGGACCTATGCCCACATCAGCCGCCATCTGAGAAGCAGTCGTGTCTTTAGACGTGACGAACGGATAAGTCCCGTAGACCAAAGAGATGCCAAACCCTTGCGTACCTTCTACCAGCACACCGCTCCCACGGTCCAGCGCCTCGTTTATTTCCTGCGGCACGTCACAAAGGAACTCCGCCAACGCTTTTACATCCTTCGCTTGTCTTGACTTCCTAAAAACTCTCGCTGCATTCGCAGGTCCGCATCCAGAACCCGTGGACCCTATTTTGCCCTTTAAATGCGCGTCTCCCTTGTCCTCTGCAATATGCTCCTCTTCGATTATGCCACATCGCCGATCCACGCCTACTCGCCCTTTTATCCCAAAGGAAGATACTTCGCGTTTGAACACCCCGGGGTCAACCAATACGCCAGCGCCAATCAGAAGCCTTGCAGATTTATACACAAACCCAGAAGGCACCATCCTCAATGCATATTCCTTCCCTTTTACCACAACCGTATGCCCCGCATTGGGTCCTACTCCTCCTCGTGCAACCACCACCGGCTCGTCATGCTTCGCAAGATACGCTATAATCTTGCCTTTACCCTCGTCACCAAAAAATCCCCCTACTAATATTGTTGATGGCATGGTAATTACTCAATAGTCCTGTGGATTTATAAATTCTTTTTAAGAATGTTTTTATTCCACATCTAACAACCACGGCTCCTTTAATCCCGCAGGACAATTCAACTTCATCGAGCATTCGCCACAGTTTCTATTTTCGGTGATGCAACCCGCAAGCTTGGAATATGCGAAGCCAATCCTCGCTCCTTCATTTCCCTTTAACTCCCCCGCTATCTCGTTCACACGTTCAGACACATCTACGGGATAGTAACCGCCCCACCATACGTCCTCAAGACCTGTTTTCAAAACCTCCTTCCCTATTTCCTCCATTCGCTCCTTCGTGGGTCCCGGATGGTAATATAAGATGTAGTTAGGTCTGAAAGGAATAATTCGGAATGGAACTGAAGGGTCAATCGAGGCAATGAACTCCGCAATGTCTTTTATCTCCTTATCGTTAATTCCTGGTATCACTATTGTCCTTATCGCCCTTATCTTCTCTTTTCCGCTTTTTATCAGATATTCCGCATTCCTCAGCACCGGTTCCACTGGCGCTCCTGTTATTGCTCTGTGCGTGTCGTCATTAAACGCTTTTAGCTCAAATGTAACGTAAGAACAAAAGCTTATTATCTCTTTTAGTGTCGCTAAAGATGCAAATCCATTTGTGGCAAACCCCACTCCCAACCCCGGCATCTTTTTCCTCGCCTCTTCCGCTACCCTTTTTATATACGGTAGGTGAATGGTTGGCTCTCCACCTGTGAAGCTAATCTTATCAACGCCCATCACCTTACCCTCTCGTGAATCAATTCGATAAATAGCTTCTGAAGCGAGCTCCGAAGGCTCAACATAGCCTTGATAGAACCACCCACTGCCCGGATACTGCGAAAGCCGGTAGGCATTGCAATAGATACACTTGAAGCTGCACCCGAGCATCGTCACCGAATAGCTCTGAAGAACCTGTGCAAGGTTACAGTAGGCAATCTCTGGCATACCAACACCACAAACGCCTACTTCACCCTCTAACCTGTTAACACCGCATTTCCACTCGCATAGCTCGCAATTCTTGAACCCTCTTTCCCACTCCTCTTCCATAGCTATATCTATTAAAAATATTTATTATTATTTACCATAAGCACTGGGTAGAAGAATCAATAGGAATGAGAAAGAAGGAGGAAATAAGTGACTTATGAGGGTTGTAGTTCTCGGTGGTGGCTTTGCGGGGCTCGAGTTCGTGGAAAGTGCGAGGCGCATCATCCCCGATGCGGAAATCACCATGATTGAGAAGCGGGACAAGTTCCTGTATATCCCATCAAACCCCGAAATTCTCAGCGGCAAGGTGACACCGGATGGAATCTCCGGAGACCTGCGGAAATTCGCTGAGAAGCACAGTGCAAACTTCGTGCGCGAGGAGATAACAAGTGTGGACTTCGCCTCAAAGCTTGTGAAGACTGCCGGAAGGGAAATACCTTTTGACTACTGCGTTGTCGCAATCGGCGCAGAGCAGAGCTACTTCGGAATACCCGGTGCACAAGAGCATTCGCATTCCGTATATTCGCTCGAAGACACTATAAAGGCGAAGGTGGCGCTCGACGGCGACAGGTTGCCGAAAAGCGTTGCGGTTGTCGGTGCTGGGTTAACTGGCGTTGAGGTCGCCGGCGAACTTCTCGATTTCTTCAAAGATAAGGGTGTGAATGGAAAGGTCTATCTGGTGGAGGCGCTCCAGAAGGTGCTTCCCGGATTCCGTGACAAGGTCTCGAATTACGTCCACGAATTCTTAAATAAGCGGGGCGTAGAAATCATGCTAAACAAGATAGTGAAGGAGGTCAAGGCAGGCGTGCTTTCCTTTGCAGATGGTAGTAAGCTCGACTTCGAGATACTGATCTGGACTGCTGGTGTAAAACCCTGCTCATTATCAGAGAAGCTCGACCTACCAAAAGATCGCAGAGGCTGGATTGAAACAGAGACTTCGTTACTCAGCGATACGAAGGGTGTCGCTGCAATTGGCGACATCGCCTCCATCAGCTTCGGCGAGGAAATCGCAGGCAAGAACGTCGAAGAGGCAGAACGGCAAGCAAAGCATTTAGCAAAGAATTTGAGGAGGCTTGATGCGGAAAAGCCGCTGAAACCTTATAAGCCAATCAACACGATTAAATACCCAAGAGCTTTTATCTCGCTCGGCGAAGACCAGGGAGTACTCCTCACGAAGCGTCTATTCCTCAAAGGCAAGTTCATATACCGCATGAAGAAGCGGCTCGAGAAGAAATACATGGCAAGATTTGAATAAACCTTTTTTTCAAATATTCCGCATTCTCAAAACCGGTGTTCCGCTGTTTCCTCGAAGAAGCAACACCTCGTTACTGCTTAGAGTATCATGCATTATCCAAACCTTGCAACGTTTTCAGACTGGCATGAAGGACAGACCACTTTTTCTCCCATTCCTTTAACCTTTAAATTTTCCACAAGCCCTGCACTTGTATTCCACTACGTCCATCTCTTCAATATCCAAACTGAACTCGCCTCCACCAACACTACACATCGCTATCACCTCCTTTATCCTTTTATTAATATTTGTTTAGGATACTTAGTAAACTCAGATATCGGTTTTTCTTTTCTTATCCCCACTCTACTTATCTTTCTGAAATCTCATATCCCCTGGAGATATCTTCAATTGTCATTTGGAAGGAAACTCTGCCAAAAGTGTTATTATTGTTTATTTTTCTTTGAGTTTAGGATGGATTTCCGTTGAGGGGATAATGAATGGTATCACATTTTATTACGAATATTTTAAAAAAAATCGTATATTATTCTTGCATCTCAAAATTGGAATGTTTTAAAAAAACGAAAAATTTAAATAAACACAAATTTATCTTTCTTATAGAGGTGAGAAAAAAATGGCAGAAGGAATTTGTTACGTGTGCACTCAAGCATTTACAGCAAAGGATAAGGACACAGTAGTAGATAAAATAGTGGAGCATATAATGGCAGAACATCATGGCCATGTCTGGAGGGATACGTTGGAGCCAAAAAACAAGTTTGATAAATGCCCAGTATGCGGAGGTACCGTAGGCAAGCTCCTTGACAACTGCCCCAATTGCGGCGCTGATCTCGTAGAGCAGTTTGCGAGGAGGGTAACTTCGGGTTACGTACACTAAAGTAGTGATAAGAAGTTAAAAATAAGAGAGCTTCCCAAAAAAGCTCTCTTATTTTTTCTTTTTTGAATCATAGCTTGATCTTATTCTCTATTTATTATTTTCGATTTTTTCCCTATTCCGATTTTGAGAACTTCCGCCCTCCAATCGCTTTTACCGCAGCATCTACTATAACATCTTCTACCATAGTAAGTGAAGGCTCAAAGCACCTTTCTCTCATGCATATCTCATTTGCTGTTATCCCCGCTTTTATAGCTAATGTAAGCTCATTTATACGCTCTGCAACCGTCTCCTCGGAGATTACCTGCGCACCTATCAACTTCTCTGTATCTGCCTCAAAAATCAATTTTACGATTATCAGCTTCCTACCGGGAAAAAATCTTGCCTTTGTATATTTAATCGCATTTCCAGCTTTTATTTTTATTCCGTATCTCTTTGCCGTCTCTGATGTTACACCCACACTTCCCACTTGCAGACCAGAGATAGCGGCTACCGTAGGGCTTAAGCAGGGTTCGTATGAAGAGCTGATACCAAGTATGTTATTAGCGACAACCCTTGCCTGTATTAATGCAGTGGATGCTAATTGACTCAGCCTTGGACGAGATGTGACTGCATCAAGCACCTCTACACAATCGCCAAGAGCATATACGTTATTTAAATATGATTTCTCTTTCTTAACACGCAATGACCGATCTGTCACTATTCCCCTGCTCTCGCCTATTTCTAAACCTGCTTTCATCGCAATATCCACATTAGGGCGCATTCCCGCTGATATCAGCACTATATCAGCCGGAATTTCTTCGCCTTCCACTATAACCGATTTTACTTGTTGATCACCCTTTATAGCACTTACCGGTTTTCCAAATATAAAAGTGATATCATTATGCAACCATTTTTGAACTATTGAGGTCATATCAGCGTCTAAGATGGTAGGGAGGAGATAAGGTAACATTTCCACGACTGTTGTACTTATACCCTTTTTTGAGAAAGCGACTGCTGTTTGCAGTCCTATTAGTCCAGCACCAATAATTAAAGCGTTTCCCGGGTTCGCATTCATCGCTGCTTCTATCCTCTCCCCATCTTCCCTTCCGGTTAACGTGTAAACTCCCTCAAGGTTCGTTCCTTCTATCGGTGGAATAAACGGTTTACTCCCCGTTGCTATCACCAGGTAGTCATATTTTATATCTTCTCCCGTATCAACACTCACATATCCATCTTCTAAATTGATGCCCGTAACTTCTGCCCCTGTTCTGAAGTCCACACCTTTGTCTATGTAAAAGCCGGGTTTAATCAGCTCGAGCTCCTTTATGTCATACATTCCTTGCAGCGCAAACGGTAATCCACAAGTTGAGAAGAAGCCCTCTTTCTCTTTCTTTATAAGTGTTAGCTCCATCTCTTCAGCATCTTTTTTCCCTCTATGCAAAAGCTCTAAAACGTCTATACCCGCAGCTCCTCCTCCTATTATCACTACCTTTTTTGCCATACCTCGTTTTCACCCCTACTTATGTTAAGATACTTTTTCAAGTGTGTCCTATATTAATAGATAAAGTAATGAAAGTTGAAGTGCAATTCTTCGCAAGATGCCGGGAAATCGTTGGTGAGAAGCAAAAGGAGTTGGAGGTAGAGGAAGGTATGAGGATAAAGGATATTATAGACCTTCTAATAAACGAGTATCCGGAATTGAAGAAAGTGAAGTTAATAGCTTCGCTGAATCATAAATATGCTGAACTGGAGGAGAAATTAAAAGATAAAGATGAGGTTGCGGTTTTTCCTCCGGTGAGTGGCGGGTAAGAAAATGATTACGGAAGAGGATTTCTCGATGGATGAGCTCGTAAAGAAGCTGAAAAAGCCGGGGATAGGTGCTATCGTGACTTTTTTAGGCGTGGTAAGAGATGAAGGCATAAAGGAGCTGGAAATAGAGGTGTACGACGAGATGGCGGCGGAAGAGCTGGAGAAACTGAAGCGTGAAGTTCTGAAGAAGTTTGAGGTCGAAGCAGTGGAAATAGTTCATCGAGAAGGTTCATTAAAAGTAGGCGATAACATCGTTGTTATTCTCGTGGGTGCGAAGCACCGAAAAGAGGCTTTCAGGGCTTGTGAATATCTGATAGATAAATTGAAGGAATGGGTGCCTATATGGAAGAAGGAACACTAAAATGCATTTTCTCCACGCTATCCAGCATCTTACCGCCCAATTCCGTCAGGCGATATATCAAGAAATTCCCTTCCTTCGTGCAATCCACCAGCCCTGCTTCTTTCAGCAGCTTCAGATGATACGAAAGCTTCGAGTATTCACAGTTCATAAGCTCAACGAAAACGCATACACAAAGGTCTTCTATACGCAATGCCTTCAAGATTCGTAATCTCATCGGGTCTGAAAGAACTTTTAAAATCGCAACCGTATCACTGACATCCTCATGCATTAACCCCTTTACTTTTTCTAATGCCTCTGAGGATATCCTGTAAGAAGGTGGTATCTTACAAGGATTTTCCTGACCGCACGATGCTGAAAGTCTATTTTTTACACCTGCCGGCTTCCTCACCTTCTCCCGTTCATCCATTCTCATTTTTAGCCCTTCTCAACTAAAGAACCCCCTCGTGCGTTTGCATAGCCATACGAGTGAAAGCATTATCGGTACTTCAGTCAGAACGCCAACGACAGTCGCAAGTGCCGCACCGGAAGTTACGCCAAACAGGGTAGTGGCAACTGCTATCGCAACCTCAAAATGATTGCTGCCTGCGATGATTGCCGTGGGTGCGGCATCCTCATACCTCAATTTTATGGATTTCGAGACGAGATACGTGATTGCAAACACTACGAGAATGTTTGCAACTATCCCAACCGTAATCATACCGATTATCGCTGGCAATTCAACTATCTTCTCACCCTGATAGGTGAACAGCACTACTAACGTAATCAAAAGCGCTATTATCGCCATCTTTCCCAAACGAGGAACAAGCTTCTCTTCAAACCAGTCCATGCCTTTTCTTTTTATTGTTTGGTCCCTTGTAATCCACCCTGCTATCAGGGGTGTGCAGATGTATATCATCACGGCAAGGGCTATGGTCTTCCAGGGCACTGCTATGCCAGAGACACCGATAAGGAACGTAGCAAGCGGAGCAAATAAGAAAACCATTGTCAGAGAGTTTATCGCAGTCATCACAAGCGTATGACCCATGTTCCCTTCTGCTAAGTAGCTCCACACCAGGACCATTGCAGTGCATGGAGCCACGCCCAAAAGAATCAATCCCGCTATATATTGTTGAACAAGAGGGATTTCTCCTAAGGGCGTTTGCGTTGCTCCCTGCGGTAAAAACCGATAAAAAAGCACGCCTAAAAAGAGCCATGCGAAAAGAGCCATTGTGAATGGTTTTATCGCCCAGTTCATGAATAACGTAGTGGCTATTGGTTTTGGCGTCCTGATCGCCTTCTTCACTTCTCCAAAGCTAATTTGAACCATTATCGGGTATATCATGGCAAACAGGCAGATAGCAATGGGGATAGAGATATGAGCCACTTCCAATATTGCCAGAAGTTCCGAAAGCTGCGGGAATGCCCTGCCAAGAATTGTGCCTGCAAGTATGCAGATTATAACCCATAAAGAGAGATATTTCTCCCAGATTCCCAGTTTTCTTTCCTTTTTGATACTTTGTTCCCGCACAATATTTCAAATATATTTGAAATACTTATAAAGTTTTCTCTGTTAATCGGTATATTTATATTATCCTATGACTTAAATGCAACTATGAAAAGAAGAATAAAGGCTTATTCGGCTGGTTGTGTAAATGGATATTTATTCCTCATTATCGTATATAAAGTATAATCTCCTTTTGTTTTATTTCTTTTGGTAAAGCTTTTCTTTCTAAGAAAAGGTTTTTTATTAACGGAAAAACGGAGGTGCAGCATGAAACGAGAAAACGAGATTAAGAAATTCGTTAAGGAGCGATATGCGGAGATTGCATCCAGAGGGGTTTCTTGTTGTCCAAGTTGTTGTGCCTGCAACACCGATATTGTTGAACAGGCAAAGTCAATGGGGTACTCGGAGCAAGAACTCAGAAATGTCCCGGAGGGGGCTGTGATGGGACTGGGGTGTGGCAACCCGACAGCACTGGCAGAATTAAAAGAGGGTGAAACCGTTTTGGACTTTGGCGCCGGTGGCGGTTTGGATGTTTTCCTTGCAGCCCAAAGAGTTGGTGAAACAGGGAACGTTATTGGCGTGGACATGACGCCTGGGATGGTTGAAAAGGCAAAGGAGAACGCCAGGAACGGCAACTACAAAAATGTCGAGTTCCGGCTCGGCGAAATAGAAAACTTACCTGTCGAGGATAACTCTATTGACGTCATCATAAGCAATTGCGTCATCAATCTTTCACCGGATAAATTAGCCACTTACAAGGATGCATTTAGGGTTTTGAAGCCGGGTGGTAGGATACTTATATCTGACCTGGTAACTGAAGGAGAACTCCCTGAGGATGTCCGGCGAAGCTTCGACGCGTGGGCAGAATGTATCGCCGGAGCTATGGAGAAGCAAGAATATTTGAACACGATCAAGAAAGCGGGTTTCAGAGATGTTACAATTGTTGCCGAACACCTTTTTAGCGAGTTTGGAATAGACGATAGACTTGCAGGGAAAATCATCAGTATTCAGGTGAAAGCATACAAATAGGGTGCAAAAGGGTATGGAACGCATAAAGGATGATGAGCGATGGGGTTATCCTATCCACCACTCACCCACGAAAGAATAACTATCTTTGCGTTACCTTCGACCTCTGTTTTTATACCTTGCAGATTCTTGATGTTCATCCCGTTGAGGTAAACGTTAAAAGAGCGCTTTATCTCGCCACCATCTATTAGCCTCTCTCTGAATTCGTCCCCGTATTTTTCCGCCAATCTCTCTAACACATCTCTTATGGTTGTAGAACCGTCTAAATCCAGTTCCGTCTCTCTCGTTTTCGTCAACTCATGCAAAGCCTGCGGGAATTTCACTTTCACAGGTTCTGAGTCCTTTTCTTCTTCGTTTACCTCTTTCCCTAATTCTGAAATCCCGACCAGACTATGTCGCAGTTTGAAGTCCCACTCTTCTTTCTTCCAATCCTCCATCACGCTTTCACGAGGTCTAACGTGGTTCAGCCATGATAAACGGTCCTCTGCCTGGTCTTTCATGCCTCTTCGCTTGACTGTCAGGTCGGGATAAACCGTTATCCATGTCTTTTGTGGCGGCGGCGTGGGATATTCACGATAACAACTACGACTTATTATAGCATTCGGAAGATACTTCGAAGCAATTTCGTAAGCACGCTCCATTTCTTCCAGCGTGGGACGTCTCGTTACCTGTTCATAAGCAAAAACAGGTACAAACGGATTTATACGGTATTTTATGTTTTTATTTACCGAAGCGAAGAACATCGCTATTTTCTCTATCTCCGCATCATCAACAATCCCGGGCATGTATATCGTTTGAACAAGTAGATCTATCCCGGAAGCATTCAACTTTTCAATTGCTCTCAACACCTGTTTATTAGATTTACCGGTGTACCACCTGTGAATGTCCTCGGAAAAAGCCTTCAAATCTACATGCACCTCGGTCAAGCCCGCTTCTTCCAGCTCATCGACATATTCATCTACCCCTAATTCATAACCGTTTGTCATCAATACGATTTTTTCAAATCCTTTTTCTTTCAATCCTTTGACCAAACCCAATAAATAATCCCTGTCAAGGGTGGGCTCGCCACCAGTAATCATCGCCTCCGAAGGAACCTCCCCATAGTAGTTCAGGCATGCTCTCTCCATTCGCTCGAGAGTCTCTTCCGCGGTGAGCAGTGTCCCCCCTCCATCTCGCGCAGGTCTGAAACAGCCTTTACAGTGGAAATTGCAGCCTGTGAGCATGAACCATACCCTTGGTTCTATCTCCGAAAGCGTGAAATACTGCAACCCTCTTTTGTTCATATCCCGTATCACTCTTTTTACGTATAACAATAGATATAATAAAACATGGTGAAATTTTCTATGCGAGGATTGCTATTATATTGATGTGATGCAAAGGCTAACTATCTCTACTTCTACTCTGCATTTTTCTCATTGCATTTTCTTTTATATACTCTAAATCCACCACTTCTTCTGTTCTTATATAGCCTTTGCTTTCAGCTTCGGAAAAAACTTCTTCTCCCTTCTCTGTTCTTATTATAACACTCGACCAGCCTTCTTTTGAACCTTCGCTTCCCACGGATATATCAGCCAGTTCGGCAGAGTAATCATCACAAGTGAGGCAATGTTTTGAATGCCACACCGCCGTTTCCTTTAAGGGAATGGAAAGTTTGGTGTCACTTGTATGGACATTGAAGAAACCCTTAGAGATGCTTATCTTTTCTACTTCTTCCATTTCCACTCCTCTCTCCTTTACCCCCTTACTCATCTGCACATACTCGAAATTCTCACGGCAGAAAAGACCTATTACGAATTTTATTGCTGGTGAGAGGTCAAATTTTATATGCTGCAAATGTCTCACCGCCTGAACATGACAAGGAAGCCCAACGACACAAAGATTGTCGAGCACTTCATCTATGACCGCGGTTCTCACCATCATCAAGTTAGGAGATACACCGTATTTTGTGCCTGCCGCCGAGATTATTTCTTCTTTGCTTTTTGCTACCTTCGGAAAAGGCATCCAGTCGTCCTCTTCTCTTCCTCTACCTGTCAATATAGCACCGTCTATTATTTTTTCCTCCAGCATATACACCAGAATAGCAGTTACAACACCGCCATCTTGAGCTTTTTCGAGTATGCTTCCGTCAGTTGCTCTTGCCGCAATAGCGCGCCTGTATATCCCTATATCTTCGCCTCCTTTCCTGCGCCTTCCGAAGATTTCCTCCTCTATCGCGCCTTTCCCGATTTCTGTTCGATAGCATGCACGATAACATGTTTCGCAGTCCTCACAAGCAGCCTTCTTTTCCGGTCTCTTTGGTCCCCCATCAATCCATTTGAGATGATGGAGAGGACAGGAAGCGACACAGGCGCCGCAGTAGGTGCAAAGTCCTCCTTCTATTACCTCGGATTCAAGTTCATCGTATGCCGGCATTTTATTTAGTTATCCACCAGCCACCGGAGGAAAAAGATACAGTATATCTTGCTCTGTTATCTCGCTTTCAAGACCGTTAATGTAATCTATATCCCTCCCATTCAAAAGAATTTTTATTCTCAGCCTCCCATCAGGATTGAAAATAGCATCACGAAACGCAGTTCCATACCTTTGAAGCAGTATCTCCAGCACATCGCTTACCTTCCCCTGCTTCATCTCTACTTCTATCTCATGACCCTTTATCTTCACTATCTCACGCAAATTCGCAAACACCTTCACTTTCATTTTGATTTTTTGCTATCTTATAGGCGATACGAGAAAAAGAAGAAGTAGTAATGAGCGAAGATGTACAAAGAAAAGAGCGAGGGAAATACGACAAAATATCAATCGAAAAAAATAAAAGGAGGGGTTATAACCCCAGTTCCTTCAACTTCTCCTCCGTAGGATGCCCGTTTTCATCGTAACCCCGCTTCTCATAAAAAACCTTGAGCATATCCTCTAAGGGATGCACCTTTCCTTTTGCGGGTCCCTCCGGCATTGGCTCCTTTAACAGTCTTTCAGGCAGCGTGTCATCCTTCTTCCCGAACCCCTCTCTCTTGTTGAACATCCTTTCCAGTGCGAATATCCGCTCACCGGTCTTTAAAAACTCTTCCACTCCATAGCCATCCCAGCCCGCTGCACCTGCAATCATGTCTGCCCACTCCTCTGCACCCACGGCAAAACTCAAGAACAGGCAATTAACCGCGGAATCAATCGCCGCCGTGAAGTCCTGGAACAATATCGTCAAGTCCACCTTTTCTTCACCCGCATCAAATGGATCAACCTTCAGCGGCGCACCTACTATCTCTGCCGCAATCGTATATCCGCTGACGTGACAGGCTCCTCGGTTCGCAGTTGCGAAATTCAATCCTATGCCCATCGCTCCTCTCGGGTCGTATGCAGGAAACTCAAGCCCTTTCACCTGCATCGTGTAATAATCTGTGCCTTTGCCTATCTTCTCTGCTGCCTTCCTCGTTCCATCAGCCAGAACATCGCCAAAACCTTCCCGCTTCGCTATCAGTTCCGTCATACTTACCATCGCTTTATCATCACCGAATTTGAGTTTGAAACCAACATCCTTCTTGGTAATTATCCCTTTTTCAAACAGTTCCATCGCAAATCCTATTGTATTGCCCACGGATATTGTATCCAGCCCATATTCATTACACATATGGTTCACTTTCGCAAGCGCACCCAGATCATCCACGCCACACTGACCACCGAACGCCCAGCTCGTCTCATATTCAAGACTTTCGCCTTCTATTCCCTTATACCGCCCTTTATCTACCTTTATCCATCTTCCACACTCCATCGGGCATTCATGACACGCAGTTCTTTTCTCAAGAATCGTTTCCGCCATTGTCTCTCCAGAAATCTTCTCTGCACCCTTAAACACGCCGGTCTGGAAGTTCCGCGTGGGATAAATCCCCGAAGCATTGATGATATTGGTAAGCACCGCAGTTCCGTAGGAATACAGCCCGCCTCCCTCTTTCGTCACATCTGATTCAGCAATCTTCTTCAAAGCCCGGTCTGCCGCTCTACTCATCGCAACGGAATTGGCGACTTCTATTTCTTTCGTGCCTTTCAAAGCGATTGCTTTCAGGTTCTTGCTTCCCAGAACTGCACCTAAACCCGTTCTCCCCGCAGC
This sequence comes from Candidatus Methanophagales archaeon, assembly GCA_017883965.1. GTDB lineage: Archaea > Halobacteriota > Syntropharchaeia > Alkanophagales > Methanospirareceae > JAFNKG01. Next base: position 13,247 of record JAFNKG010000048.1, read on the forward strand.
TCTATACTTCTCATTCATTACTGCCGCCATGTATGACTTTTTCTCGCCACCAATGCCTATCTGCAACACCTTCGCTTCTTCATCTGTTTCCACTCTTATCCCATCATCCACTTCACCCACAAGTTTACCCCAGTATTTACTCGCATCCCTGAACTCGACTTTTCCATCGTTTATCCACAGATAAGTCGGCTTTTCCGCTTTTCCTTTTATCACTATCGCATCGTATCCAGCCTTGCGAAGCTCAGCAGCCCATGTCCCACCAGAACTCGTGAATGTCACGCCACCGGTTGCAGGGCTTTTTGAAATCACAACATGCCTCCCACTGCTCGGCGTTTTCGTCCCGGTCAAAGGTCCCGCCGCAATCACAACGATGTTTTCTGCCGAAAATGGGTCCTTTCCCGCAGACAGCTCATCGTATAAAATCTTCGTGCCAAGTCCTCGTCCACCTAAGAATTTCCTCCTCGTCTCTTCGGGTATCTCCTCCTCCTTGGAACTCTCCGATGTCAGGTCTATTCTTAATATTTTTCCCGACATTTTTGTCACCATCTCTTATCCACGGTTCATCAATTTAAAAAATTTTCTATTTTGCATAATATAAAAATTTTTGCATATTCCATATGGAAGGAGATTACATAGAAATAACACATATCAGAGCCATGTAGAGAAAACATGTTTCGTCGTAATATCGCACTTTATATAAGCATAACGATTTTTATGGTGTAATTGTGAGATGGAAGATGAACAATAAAATATTCCCGGTAGTGGTAGCGGTAACGGCGCTCGTGATGCTTTCGGCTTTCGCTGACGCAGGTATGCAAACCGCATTTGCATACAATCCCGCAGACGTGGATAATGCGATAAAAATTGTTTCGTTGAGCACGGATAAAGACGTATATCATTTGGGCGAGAATATGGAGATAGCTTTATCGGTGTATTCACCGGAAAACGTAAGCAACGTTCTCATCAAGGTTTCGGGCTTGAAGGGCAGGCATGGAATCGACCTGATTTCTTTTTCGAGGGAAGCGAACCTGACATCGGGAGAGAATAAAATGAGCTTTAGTTCCAGGATACCTTCTTGCGGGTGCGCTGTGAGTTATGGAAACTATTTCATCAATGCCTCCGTGGCTTATGGTCATGGCGACGAAGTCGTGATCGTGAATGCAACGCACAGTATAGTGCTGACACGCCGTGGTCAAATAACATACCAAATAACATACGCGAACATCACAGGTGAGGAGGCAAAGCGAATGATTGAATCTGAAGATGTCACTTTGCTGGATGTGAGAACAGAGGAGGAGTATGACTCAGCGCATATAGAGGGCACAATATTGATTCCCGTCTCAGAGTTAGGTAATAGAACGGAAGAACTGAATAAGAGTGGGAAAATCGTTGTTTATTGCAGAAGTGGTCACCGGAGTGCAATAGCCAGCGGTATTCTCATAGAGCATGGATTTGAAGAGGTTTACAATGTGCTTGGTGGGATAAACGGCTGGGAAGAAAGAGGGTATCCCGTTGTTTCTACCGCAACTCCAACCCCGGAGCAACCAGGATTTGAATCAGTTCTTGCAATTGCGGCATTGCTTGCCGTTGCCTTTGCCTATTTGATAAAGCGAAGGAAGGCGTCGTTTAAGTGAACCAAGAAATGTAATGTAAGGACAAAGTTGAAAGTGGTTAGCATAAATGAGAAATATGCATGGGTTATATAAGAAAGGTCTCCACCTTGAATATTTTACTGTTGGATATAATATTGTGGAGGCAGTTGCCTCGATTGGGTTTGGAATCCTTGCTGGCAGTATTGCTCTGGTTGGCTTCGGACTTGACAGTATAGTTGAATCGCTTTCTGGATTTGTCTTGATTTGGCGTTTGAGTCAACACGAAAAAATATCCCAAGACAGAGAGGAAAAAGTAGAAAAAAGAGCAATGAAATTTGTTGCCATAACTTTCTTTGTGCTGGGTGCCTATGTCTTATACGAATCTATAAAGAAGTTAATGTTCATGGAAATCCCTGAACCTTCCTTGCCCGGAATAGTAATAGCCAGTGTTTCAATTATTGTAATGCCCATATTGACATTGCAGAAGCATAGTGTAGGTAAGCAAATCAATAGCAAAGCGCTAATTGCTGATTCAAAAGAAACGCTGGCATGTGCTTTTCTTTCTTTAGCGTTACTTTTGGGACTGGGGTTAAACTATTTGTTTGGTTTCTGGCAGGCGGATCCTGTGGTCGGCATAATAATCGTAATATTTTTATTTAGAGAAGGATTTAAAGGTTGGGAAGAATAAAACGAATAAAAATGAAAATCAAAATAGAAATAGAAATAGGGGATGAGGAGTTTACGGCAACGCTTACGAAGGAATTCTCGCCGAAGACGATGGAAAAGATAGTGGAAGCGTTACCAATAGAATCAGAAGCGAAGGAATGGGGGGATGAGATATATTTTGATATTCCCGTGGATATGGGAGAAGAGAATGCGAAGGAATTTGTAAGCAAAGGCGACATAGGGTATTGGCCAGCAGGGCAGGCACTTTGCATTTTTTACGGGAAAACGCCTATAAGCGAATCCGAGGAAAGAATAAAACCCGCTTCCGCTGTTAATATCGTAGGGAAAATAGAAGAGCCGGATAGGCTGAAAAGACTTAAACATAAGGAGGGCGAAAAAATTGGGATATATCAAAGTGGAGGTGCACGGAAATGAAAGAAAGGAGATACAGTGTAAATTTCAGGCAAAGGGACATTGCTTATACCCCACCCTGTGGAATGGACGCTACTATTAAGCTCATAGATGAAATGATCAGAGGCATACTTAGCCGATATGCAGATGAAACTGGCGATAGCAATCTAAGATTTGGTCATAGTGACGTTGAGATTAAGAACGGCTTTGTCAAAATTTACGAGGATGGAGGGGAAGATACAGAAAAAATCGTATCTATATTGCGAGATTACTTCAGTGTGCGTGAAATAACCGAATAGGATTTCACCCAATTGACATGGCACATCTTTTTCATCTCCTTTACCTTTATCTAAATAGTTTACCTTAAATATGTTATAGAAGATGTGGTGATGGGATATGGTGAAAGTAGAGGAAGAGATGAGGAGGATAATTGAAAAGGGGCTGGCATTTGTCGGAACAGCAGATAGAAATGGCAGACCGAACATAGCACCAAAGGGCAGCATGGGATTGGAAAACGAAGAGACTTTTGTGTTTGCAGAAGGTGGTGGAAAGAAAACACTTCAAAATTTGAAGGAGAATCCAGAAGTGACAGTAGCCTATGTTGACCGTGAGAAAGTGGAGGGATACCAATTCAAAGGTAAGGCAGAGATTATTGAACAGGGTTCTTTATATGATAAATTTGCGAAGATTGCGGAAGAGAGAGGGAGACAAAAGCCAATAGCAGTCGTTAAGATAAAAATAGAGGAGATATATTCGCTAAAACCGGGTCCAATGGCAGGAGAGAGAATTGCTTAAAAATAATACAAAGTCCTTATCCTTTATATATGTAACAGTTGTTATAAATAAAATAATAAAACAAGTGGTGATAAAATGCAGGAGAAGGTAAAAGAGGTTATAGAGAAGGAGATAAGACCGCTTTTAGCGCTGGAAGGTGGCAGTATAGAACTGGTGGGCGTGGATGATGGCGTAGTGAAGGTGCGGTTGACCGGTGCATGCGCGGGATGTCCGATGAGCCAATATACGCTGGTGAATTTCGTTGAAGCAACGCTGATGGAAAGGGTCCCGGACGTAAAAGCAGTAATTTCTGTGGATGACTCCAGAGACAGGTTTGGAGCAAGGGAGATTTGTTATTAAATCGCGGGATGAGAAGAAATGGTAGAATGTGAAATATGCGGAAAGGAAACAGAAAATCCAAAGAAATTTGGTGGAAGAATGCTGTGTTGGGATTGTTATGTCGAGAGGGAAAGAGAATATTTCGGCGGATGCGGATGTTTATGTGAGTGAATCCGAATTGAAGAGATACGAGAGACAGATAAAGATATTTGGAGAGGAAGGACAGAAGAGGCTTAAGGAAGCGAAAGTTACAATTGCTGGCGCCGGTGGACTCGGTTCTGTCTCAGCAGCATATTTAACGGTTGCAGGAGTTGGAAGGATAAGGGTTGTGGATAATGACGTAGTAGAGTTGAGCAATTTAAATCGTCAGATATTGCATTGGGAGAAGGATATAGGGCGGAGGAAGACGGAATCGTTTGAGGAAAAGCTCTCGGAGATGAATCCGGAGGTGGAAGTGGCGGTGCTGAACGAGAAGATAGTTGAGGATAACGTTGCTGATATTGTTTGCGATTCTGATTTGATAGTAGATGCGATGGACAACTTTCAAACGCGATACTTGCTGAACCGCGTTGCCCTGGAGAAGAATCTGCCTTTTTTTCATGGTGGCGTGTATGGATTTGAAGGTCAGATGACAACGATAATCCCGGGGAAGACAGCTTGTTTACGGTGCATATTCCCGGAAGCACCCGCTCCAGAAACATTTCCCATAATAGGAGCTACGTGTGCTGTGGTAGGCGGTATTCAAGCAACAGAAGTGGTGAAATATATTGTGGGTGTGGGGGAGCTGTTAACAAACAGGCTTTTGGTATGGGATGGGGTGGATGCAAGGATAGAGGAGTTTGCGGTTGAGAGGAACCCGGCGTGTGAGGATTGTGGTGATTTAGGATGAGAATAGCGAATATGCTCAATAAAAGGTGGAAAATCCTAAATCCTAAGCAACACTTTTTCTTTTTAGAAAAAAGAAAACCTGTGCTAAAAGAAAAAATAATAGGTTTGTTTTTGTCATTGGGATTTTGGTATTTGATTAAGCCCTTACAGGGCTTGCGGGGTCGTGGGGCAGAGCCCCACATGTTTAGTATTTCGGATTTAGAGTTTAGGGTTTATAAGTGGAGATGAAGCTAAAATCATGTATCAAAGGATATAAGAAGGGCACGCACCGTTCAGTTCCTCCAGAGGAGACTTTAGCTCGCATAGAGCCAAAGATGCCCGCTGCGGGTGTAACGAGAGTTGCGGACATAACCGGGCTTGACAGAATAGGGATACCGGTGTTTTCGAGCATAAGACCAACTGCAGAAGGAGGTGCGGTATCGATATATAATGGTAAGGGTACGACGGCAGAGGAAGCGAAAGTTTCGGCAATGATGGAAGCTATAGAACGATATTCCGCAGAGGTTCACGACAGGGAGCTTTTAGAGGATAGTTATTTAGATTTTAGCGAAAGGGAGAATGTTTTAAACCCGCAAGAATTGGTTCTCCCGGATTATGTGAAAGAAGTCGAGGAAGTGCGTATTCCATGGGTGAAGGGATATGACTTGCTACAAGAGGAGGAGATATGCGTGCCTGCGAATGCGGTTTTTCATCCCTTGCCTTCAAGATATGATAGAGTCCGGCTGTTCAGAACGAATACGAACGGATTGGCGACGGGAAACGAGCTGGAAGAAGCGGTTTTTCACGGTCTCGCAGAAGTGGTAGAACGCGATGCATGGTCGCTGGTGGAAATAACACGAAACACGGGCGCGGTTGTGGACGTTCGAGAAGGCGAGATTCAGGACCTCCGTGATAAATTTTCGGATGCTGATGTTTCACTGCTTATACGAGATATAACGAGTGATGTCGGCGTTCCGACTTTTGCTGCGGTTTCTGACGATATCATGTTGAGGGACCCGGCACTGCTCACCATCGGGATGGGCACGCATACGGATGCGAGAGTTGCGATAGACAGGGCGATTACAGAGGTTGCCCAGAGCAGGCTCACGCAAATACACGGTGCAAGAGAAGATACCGTAACCGCAGATGTAAGGAGGATGATGGGGTATGAATGGATGCGTGAGAGGAACAAGCATTGGTTCGCCACTTCAGAGGAGAAGGATTTTGAAGCTGTGAAATCATTTTCCTTTGATAGCAATGATTTTCTCGACGATATAAAATACACGGTGGAACGGCTAAAGGGGGTTGGATTAGAACGCGTGATTGTGGTGGATTTGACGCGAGAGGAGATAGGAGTGCCTGTGGCACGCGTAATCGTGCCGGGATTGGAGATGTATGCCGTGGATGAAGAACGGATAGGGCAGAGGTGCAAGAATGCACGAAAGAAAAGTGGTCGTGTTCCTGGGACCAAGTCTTGAAGCAGAAACTGCAAAGAAGATATTGGATGCGGAGTATAGACCTCCTGCGAGCAGAGGAGATATCTTCAATGCAGTCCGAGAAGGTGTAGAGATAATAGGGCTGATAGACGGCGTATTCTTTCAAGCCTGTGCGATTGCGCATCGTGAAATACTGTATGCGTTGGAGGAAGGTGTGAAGGTAGTAGGGGCATCGAGTATGGGTGCTTTGAGGGCTTCTGAACTTGATCAATATGGTATGGAGGGTGTTGGAAGGGTATATGAACTTTACAGGAAAGGAGAACTGGTTTCCGACGATGAGGTCGCATTGATTTTTGAACCAAACACTTTCAAGCCGCTATCCGAGCCTCTGGTGAACATACGATACAATCTCGGACTCGCGGAAGAAAGAGGGGTTATAAGTAAAGAAGTGAAGGAGAAGGTGTTGAGCATTGCGAAGTCGTTGTATTACCCGGAGAGGGATTATGAGAAGATATTGAGCATTGCGGAAGGTGAGGTGGAAATAGAGGTTTTCGAACGGTTAAAGAAGTTCTTGATTGAGGATAAAAAGGATTTGAAGCGCGATGATGCGATTGCGGCGTTGAAGAGGATAAAGGAGATAAAATAGATTTTTGTCAAGGAAATCTTTTTAGGAGTTATCAATCTCTTTTTTCCTCGTCCCTTCTTGAAACTTTGCCGGGATGAAATTCTTCTTTTTCGATTTTAGCGTTTATCACGAATTTCCGAGTTTGATTTCTTTTAAATGCGCTTATTTTCTCAACTTCATCAGGCTTTTTTTCTTTATTTTGCGAATAGAGCTGTTATACCCTATATTTTCGAGAGAAAAAGAAATAGAAAAGCTTTTATGTTGATTTGCCGTTTTTAATAGTTACCTTAAAGAGACATGGGTGAAGTGGTAGCGAAGAGGGAT
>JAFNKG010000049.1:0-16615 GCA_017883965.1 Candidatus Methanophagales archaeon
ATGTGCATCACCTATTTATAGAGAAAGATGCCTTCATGAACCAGGTGTCATATGACACAAAGGGCAAATGACCAAAATTACAAATTCAAAACTAAGCCCTTTATAGGGTCTTACAGGCTCGTTGGGTCGTGTGGCAGTTTTGGTATTTGGATTTAGGATTTTGAAATTGTTTAGAGATTAGAAATTCAGATTTAGGATTTTTCACATTTTATTGAGCAAATTCGTATTTGGCGTGGTTAGGAGCACAATTGAAACTCATGGAGACTTAACTATCCTCTCTCTATTCGTATATACATTCATCCTTTCGCCCCTCACGAACCCAATAATGCACAACCCGGTCTTCTCCGCGATTTCAATCGCCAAACTCGTTGTAGCACCTTTCGATGCTATCACCGGAATATTTGCTGCCGAACACTTCAATGCCATTTCTGACGATATTCGACCTGTGCAAGCTACAAAAGTATCTTCAAAATCTATATTCACTGTCAATCCGTAGCCGATCACCTTATCAAGAGCATTATGCCTTCCTATGTCTTCGGATATGCATATCCTGCTTTCTTTATCGAATAATCCAACCACGTGCACACCACCTGTAATTCTGTGCAGGTCAGACCCCGAAATAGATTTTACGGCTTTAAATACCTCGACTGCATCTATTTTCAAATCAGAACGAATCTTCGGTAGTTTTGATTCATCTAAGAACGAAGCTCCGCCGCCGCATCCGCTAACGATGAGTTTTTTTGCCGCTAATACCTTTAGAGGACTGCTTATTATCACGTTTGCGATATTCTCCTCGATCTGTAAGGATTCCAGTTCTTTAACGTCTCTTATAATGCCTTCAGAGAATAGATGACCCATGACGAACTCCTTCTTCATTTGCGGGCTTATCATCGTGGTTACGAAGTGCCTTCCGTTAATGATAATTGATAAGGGTTCTTCTTTTACGACCTCATGCTCCGACTCAAGAAAGTCGCCAGCGTGGAACTTAGTGCATTTTAACTCTTTTAGCATCTAAACCACCTTTGTAATCTCCTCAACCGTCTCCAAAAACATATCTACCTCCGCTTCTGTATTGTATAAATACAGAGAAGCCCTGACCGTTCCCTCCAAGCCCAAATATTTCAGCAGTGGCATACAACAATGATGTCCAGACCGAACCATTATATCGGAGGCTTCGTCGAGCATAAGTGCAACATCGTGTGGATTTACACCTTCTATATTAAAAGATACCACACCTATTCTATCCTTTAGATTCGTAGAGCCATATACATGCACATTTTCAATTTCCGACAGCCCTTCCAAAAGCTTCCTTGTCAATTTCGATTCATGCGACCTTAGCTCATCCATACCGACCTCCTTCAAATAATCTACCGCCCTCCCAAGCCCGATACCACCTGCGATATTTGGTGTCCCAGCTTCAAATCGCTCGTAGCCAGCAGCCAATTTGTAATTGTCCTGCGATACATCTTCTATCATTCCGCCACCAAAAAAGCTCGGCTCTATTCCTTCCAAATCTTTCACCCAAAGGACACCTGTACCGGTCGGTCCAAGCATCTTATGCCCGGAAAATGCGAAGAAGTCGCAACCAAGCTCCTCTACATCTACTCCGATATGAGGAGCGGACTGCGCACCATCAACGAGCAATAATGTATTATTTTCATTGCAAATCTCTGATATTTCTCTGATTGGGGAAATCGTGCCTAAGACATTTGATATATATGTTACCGCAACCAATCTCGTTCTATCGTCAACCATGTCTTCAAAATCTGATGCTTCCAATAGCCCCTCCTGGTTTGGCTTCACTATATCCAGTAGTATCCCTTTCTCCCTCAACCTCAACCATGGCAGGAAATTAGAGTGATGCTCCACTAATGTCGTCACGACTCGGTCCCCCCTCTTCCATTTCAATCCAGATGCTACCATGTTTATCGCTTCTGTGGTGTTCTTCGTGAAAATAAGCCCTTCTTCAGCGCAAATGAATTCACCAACCTTTCTGTGCGCATCATTATATTTTTGAGATGCAATCCCTGCTAATCTGTGGACGCCGCGACCAACATTTGCTTTATATCCTCTATAATATTCTAAAGCAGCTTCTAAGACGGGCTCGGGTGTGAGGCTGGTTGCCGCATTGTCCATGTAAATTATATCTCCCAGTATTGGAAAATCCGCTCTTATCCTTTCTACATCCATATTTATACCTCATCCATACTCCCGCTTCTGTATCCCTCGAGGTCAATCGTTATATATTTAAATCCAATTCCTTTCAACTCTTTTATAATTTCAGCCCTCAACCCGAAAACCTGCTCGAGTTCTTCTTCCTTTATCTCTATCCTCGCTATCTCGCCGTGCATCCTCACTCTTACCTGCCTGAAACCCAACCCTTTCAAGAGCTCTTCTGCTCTTTCGATCATCATCAATCTTTCTCTCGTGACCACCTCACCATACGGTATCCTCGTCGCTAAACACGCAGAAGAAGGTTTATTCCAAAACTGGAAGCCGAGTTCCTTTGATATTTTACGAATATCCGATTTTGTGATCCCTACCTCAACGAATGGATGCCATATCCCTTCTTCATCACTTGCTCTTATCCCGGGACGATATTCATCAAAATCTGACTGGTTAACGCCGTCTGCTATGCATTTTATCCCTTTATCCGAAGCTATCTTTTTTAAAATCTTTGAACTCTCCCTCTTGCAGTAATAACACCGCTCCTTTGAATTCTTAACGAAGTTTTTATTAGCCAATATAGGGAATTTTACCATCTCATAATCACAACCAAGCTCTCTTACGATTTTCTCTGCCTGATTTAACTCGCTTCTCGGCATTACTTCAGCGTCTAAAGTGACGCAGAAGACATTTTCTCCGAGTAAATCGTGCGCTATTCTCAGCAGGAGTCCACTGTCAATGCCACCAGAAAAAGCGACTAAAATCTTACCCTTTGATGCTATTTTTTCCCTCAACGTTTCTAATTTCGAGTTATTCATTTCTCGTGATTCGATAGAACATATTATCACTCTTTCGAGGAAACAAAACTTAGGCAGAGATTGCATTCCTCATCAACACCGCATTTATCCAATTTGCAAACCGTCCTATCTATCCTGAGCTTCATGCAGATCTCACAGATTCTCAGACTCAAGTTATCTACACCCCCTTGTAGGATATCGTTTGCAAGCCGTTTTATATCATCCTTCACCGCATCTTGAAATTCAATCTTATAGCCTCTCTTCTTTGATACGTATTGAGAGACGGCTGCCGGTGTAATCCCAAGAATTATAGAAACCTCTTTTTGGGGTAATCCCATTTTGATCAACTCTTCTGCGAGCACTGCTCGTATGCTTGGCAATACATCCCATACGATTACTTCACATGGCGCTTTCATCTTTCATTCTACTACCTCTTCATATAAGTAATATGACAACCATTTATATAACAATTGTTAATTAACGAGGAGATGATATACAAAGATTGCAGATATGGGATAATTGAGTGAAAATGGAAGCAGATATAATTATAGTTGGTTCGGGTGCAGGCGGCGTCGTGGTAGCAAAGGAATTGGCTGAAAGTGGCAAAGGCAAAGACAAGGACGTAGTGTTGTTAGAGGCAGGTCCCCACGCTAAGACTGAAGATGCCGCTAAGTACTACGACAGAATAGTATCCGAGCAGGGAGTCGAAATTGCAAGAGCACTCTGTGTTGGAGGGACCACCTTAGTTACTGCTGGAAATGGACCGAGAAGTCTTGAGCATGAACTGAAATCGATTGGAATTGATTTAAGCACGGATTTTAGCGAGTTGGAAGGTGAGATAGGAATAAAGCCAGTGCCAGAAGATTGCTATGGGGAAGGGACGAAAAAACTCGGGGATGCGAGTGCCGAGCTTGGTTATAAGGCTGTGCCAATGCCAAAGGTGATAAATTTCGATAAATGCCTGTCTTGCAGGCGTAAGCCTTGTGGTGATTGCGTCATTGGATGTCCGACGGATGCGAAATGGACTGCAACAAGTTGGGTAGAGGAAGTAACGCACCAGGGTGTTAAAGTCGTGCCAGATACTAAAGTTGAGAAAGTCCTGATAGAAAACGGTCGTGCTGCTGGGGTATCGGCAAATGGGAAAGAATTCAAGTCCAACCTGGTGGTATTAGCGGCAGGTGGTATCGAAACACCGAAAATCTTGCTATCCAGCGGCTTTCCTTCGGATGAAGTGGGCAAAAACCTTTTCATTGACACATACATAACAGTAGCAGGTGTTATGAAGGGCATCAATTTCAATGAAGAAGGCACGATGCATGCGTTGATCTCAGACCCGTCTTTTAATGGTTTCATATTGTCGCCACATTTCGCACGGCATTCAGTAGAGATATTAAACCACAAAGGTTATGAAGTGTCTGAGAAGGACATCCTCGGACTTATGATAAAAATAAAAGATGAGATGAGTGGTATTGTGCATGCAGATGGAACTATTGAAAAGTATATGACCGATAAAGATTCTGTTGCTTTACTTGAAGGAACAACCATAGCTACTGAAATCCTGGAACGGGCGGGCGTAGAGCCAAAAAGTATATGCACAACTTCGTTGCGAGGTGCACACCCCGGAGGAACGGCAGCCATAGGTAAGGTCGTTAATTCAAACCTTGAGACAGAAATAGAAGGGCTTTTCATCGCTGATGCAAGTGTCCTGCCTGAAGCTCCGGGCGCTCCTCCCATGCTGACCATTATGGCGCTTGCGAAAAGGCTCGGAAAATATGTAGTAAATCATTCGTTGTGAACGAGAGCGCGAAAATGAAATCATCAAAAAATTGGAAAAGCAAATACTCTGCCCTACTGTTGGGAAGGTTACGAGTGACATCTCTTCGGCGTGATGGGAGTGAGCGAGCACTGGAGATACCTAGCCAAGAGCCATTTTGGCCTGCTTTTTTAAAAAGCTACGAAAGTTAACATCAAAACTTTATATATTCTTTTACTTAACAACTATTAAGAGGATATGAAGCGTATATACATGGATCACGCAGCAACTACCCAAGTCGATCAGGAAGTAATGGAGGTAATGCTGCCCTATTTCACGACATATTACGGAAATGCATCGAGTTTTCATTCCTATGGAAGGGAGGCGCACGATGCGATGGAAGACGCTCGAAAAAAGGTTGCAGAGCTTATCGGTGCGGAAAGCGATGAGATCATATTTACGGCAGGAGGCACAGAAGCGGATAATATCGCGATAAAAGGTGTTGCATACAAAAAGGAGAAAGGTACTATCATCACAAGCTCGATCGAACATCCTGCGGTGCTTGAAACGTGTAGGGCTTTGGAACGAGAGGGATTTAATGTCACATACCTTCCGGTTGATAGATTTGGAATGGTCCAGCCCCCGGACGTAGAATCTGCGAAGAAAGACGAAACGATCATTATCAGTATCATGCACGCGAACAACGAGATAGGTACAGTTCAGCCGATAAAAGAGATCGCAAAGATCGCATCTGAAAATGGTATCCCATTCCATGCCGATGCGGTACAATCCGCTGGAAAGGTTTCGATCGATGTGAAAAGGATGAATATCGATCTGCTTTCGCTCTCTTCACATAAGATATATGGTCCAAAAGGTGTTGGAGCGCTCTACATAAAGAAAGGAGTGAAGATAAATCCGATAATTCACGGAGGAGGGCATGAAAGGGGTTTAAGGAGCAGCACAGAGAATATACCTGGAATCGTTGGGTTTGGTAAGGCTTGCGAGCTTGCAAAAAAGAGAATGGATACAGATGTTCCTTACTTGATTAAACTCAGAGATAAATTGATAAATAATACATTGGATAAAATTGAAGAATCTTATTTAAACGGACATTCTACAAAAAGACTGCCAAACAATGCCCATTTCCGTTTCACCGCAATCGAGGGAGAATCATTGATCATGAGCTTGGATGATAAAGGCATAGCAGCATCTACTGGATCAGCATGTTCATCCAAGAAATTGGAGCCTTCTCACGTGCTAATGGCAATAGGATTAAATGAGGTAGAAGCTCATGGTTCCTTACGCCTCACTTTGGGAAGAGAAAACACGGATGAGGAATTAGAATACGTCTTAGAAGCATTGCCTGAGGTTGTAGAAAGGTTAAGAGAGATATCCCCTTTGTGGAAAAAAGATCTTGAAATAGAAAAGTGGAGAAAAGAGATGGAAAAGAGATAAAATGTATAGCGAGAAGGTCATAGAGCTCTTTAGGAACCCGAGAAATATGGGAGAGATAGAAAACCGGGATGGCGTTGGCACGGTTGGAAACCCAATATGTGGCGATTTAATGACCATATACATCAAGGTTGACGGGGATCGATTAAAGGATGTTAAATTCAAAACATTTGGATGTGCCGCCGCGATCGCAACCAGTTCGATGATTACCGAACTCGCAAAGGGAAAAACGATTGAGGAGGCTTTACAGATCACAAGAGATGATGTGGCGGAGGAATTGGACGGCTTGCCTCCGATAAAGATGCACTGCTCCAATTTGGCTGCTGATGGGCTACATGCCGCGATAGAAGATTATAAAAGAAAAAAAGAATGAGATGCAGAAATAGGTATGTTATCTCGGGGTGACCGAATCGAGGAGTTCAAATTCCAACCCCCGCCTTATGAGAATGTGAGTATCCAAAAAGCATAAACCTTTATATACCATAACTTAACAATTGTTAAGTATAGAAAGATGGTGAGAATACCCGAACTAAAGAGAGGGATTGCAAGGGACGTGACCGATCTCATTGGAAATACGCCTCTCGTCAGACTGAATAGAATAACGGAGGGTTTGGAAGCAGAGGTCGTTGGAAAGCTCGAATCTTTCAATCCCTTAGGTAGCGTAAAGGACAGAATCGGGGTCTCAATGATCGAGGCGGGAGAAGAGGCGGGGCTCATCAAGAAGGATACCGACTTGATCGAGCCGACGAGCGGAAATACCGGTATCGCACTCGCCTTTGTCGCCGCGGCAAAGGGTTGCAGATTGATCCTCACGATGCCAGATACGATGTCGATGGAGCGAAGGCAGCTTTTGGCACTCTTTGGAACTGAAATCGTGCTAACGCCTGGTAAGGAGGGGATGCCCGGAGCGGTAAGGAAGGCTGAGGAACTCGTAAAAACGATACCAAACGCGTTCATGCCGCAGCAGTTCAAAAATCTCGCAAATCCCAAGATTCATCGGGAAACGACAGCTGAGGAGATATGGAGGGATACAGATGGAAGAGCTGACATCCTCATCTCGGGTGTTGGCACCGGCGGAACGATCACCGGCGTTACAGAGGTGATAAAGCAGCGAAAACCAGATTTTAAGGCGATCGCTGTTGAACCTGTATCTTCTCCAGTGCTCTCTGGAGGGAAGCCCAGACCACATAAGATTCAGGGAATCGGTGCTGGTTTCGTCCCAGATGTGCTTAGAAGGGATCTGGTTGACGAGATCATCCAGGTAAAGGACGAGGATGCCGCACATATGATGAGAAGACTTGCAAGGGAGGAGGGGATACTTGCGGGCATCTCCTCCGGTGCCGCGACATGGGCCGCGATTGAGGTTGCAAAGCGAGAAGAGAACAAGGGAAAACTGATCGTTGCAATCCTTCCAGATACAGGTGAGCGATATCTCAGCATGAAATGGGTCTTCGAGGAGATTTACAAAGAATATGAGGGTATCATCACGATTTAGTGGGAGGGATCATGTTTGAAAGAGCAAGGGAGGATATAAAGACGGTATTTGCAAAGGATCCTGCCGCAAGGAGCACGCTTGAGGTGATCTTTTGCTATCCGGGACTCCATGCCCTTTGGCTCCATCGAATCGCACATTGGTTCTGGAGCCATAAAATCCTCTTTTTTGCTCGTCTACTCTCTCATATCAACCGCTTCCTGACAGGCATCGAGATACATCCGGGTGCGAAGATTGGAAGACGGTTCTTTATCGATCACGGAAGTGGCGTCGTCATCGGGGAGACTGCGGAGATTGGAGATGATGTTTTGATCTATCAGGGCGTGGTTCTTGGCGGAACGAGCCTGCGAAAGGGAAAGAGGCATCCGACGATTGGAGATGGGGTTGTGATCGGGGCCGGAGCTATGATACTCGGCGATATAGAGGTTGGTGATGGTGCAAAGATCGGGGCTGGCTCGGTCGTTGTAAAATCTGTTCCAAACGGGGCTACGGTCGTTGGAATACCGGGAAAGGTTATAGAGGAGCATGGGGAGCCAGTTCTCGATCTGGAGCATGGTAAGTTGCCAGATCCGGTTGCCGAGGCGATCAGCTTTGTTTTGAGGCGGCAAGATGAGATGGAAGAGCAGATCCGGGATCTGGAGGTATTGAGCGGTATTATGACGAGATACAGATTCATGAATGAGAGGGATGAAACTGAAGCGATATTCTGTGATGGGGCGGGGATATGAAATTTGATGCAGAATCAATCCACGCGGGAAGGTCTTGAGACCGTGCTGAAAGAAATAGGATTCAACTATATCACATTGGATTTGGTAGGATATAGGAGTGGAATATGGATGAATTATACACGAATGAGCATCGTATAGGATGATGAAGGATGAAGGAAAGATACAGCAGGCAAATCCTGTTGAGAGAGATAGGTGAGGAGGGTCAGAAAAAGTTATTGGAGAGTAAAATAGCTATCATTGGTGTGGGTGCGCTTGGAAGTGTTGTGGCGAATAATCTTGTTCGAGCTGGAGTTGGAAGGATATTGATTGTGGACAGGGATTTTGTGGAGATAAACAACTTACAAAGGCAGATGCTCTTTGACGAGGATGACATAGGTGTCCCGAAGGCGATTGCCGCTGCGGAGAAGCTGAGGAGGGTGAATTCTGATGAGGAGATAGCGGTTGTTGTTAAGGATTTAAACCACACAAACGCTGAAAAAATCATGAGAGGCATGGATCTTATATTGGACGGGACAGACAACATGCAAACAAGATTTTTGATAAACGATGTCTGCGTGAAAAACGAGATCACATGGATATACGCAGGTGCGGTTGGAACCCATGGGATGACGATGACCATCATACCAGGGACGACACCGTGCCTCAGGTGTTTCTTGCCCGATGTCCCAGAGCCTGGTTCGCTTCCAACGTGCGACACCGTAGGGGTGCTTAATACCATACCGGGCATCATCGCATCGATAGAAAGCACAGAAGCAACAAAAATACTGCTCGGGAAGAAGACGACTACAAAAGCGGAGAGCAATCTGATAGTTTATGATGCCTGGAGCAGCACTTTCGAGAACATGACGATAATGCGAGATAAGGGGTGCAGGTGCTGTGTCAAGCACAAGTTCGATCTCTTGAATGTCGAGAAGAAAGAGATCATTACTTCGCTTTGCGGGAGGAATGCCATCCAGATAACGCCAGCGGGTGCAAAGAAAATCTCGCTGGATGATTTAGCACTGAAATTAGAGCGACTGGGTGATGTGCGATATAACGATTTCATCCTTATCTTCAAGACAGAAAGAGAAGAGATATCGATATTTAAGGATGGAAGGGCGATAATCAAGGGTACCGATGATGAAAAGATTGCAAAGTCATTGTATGCGAGGTACATTGGGGTGTAATTGTTTCGCTTCCAGATGAAAATGAAATTGCTCGCTTGAGGATATAATCAGCATTCATTGAAAAAAACAAAAGTTTATATACCCCTATGCTTAACAATTGTTAATTAGAGGTGATGAAGGTTGGTCAAGAAAACCGCAATGGAAATAAACGAAAGGATAAAGGAGGGCAAACTTGAATGAAAATAACTTTGCCAGATGGCGGTATCAAAGAGATTAAAATCGGGAATAGGGATATGCCAATTGATAATCTTTTAAAAGAGCTCGACATCAATCCAGTAGGGGTTATCGTCGTAAAGAATGACAAAATCGTTACAGAAGATGAGACGGTAAGGAACGAAGACGAAATAAGGATTATCATGATTATCAATGGCGGTTGAAATGGAGGCGAAAGAAATCCTGAATGTGAGGACTGTGGTAAATATCGGAGGGTGAGATGAACTGCAAATACCTGAAAGTGGACTTACAAAGCAAGGGAATAAGGGTGTTAAAAATAAAGGAAAGCGGTCTTTCATGGAAACGAAGCAAGGCGGGATGTGTGAAGTGCCGCGCTTGTTCCGCACTGGATGTATTTTCATTCTAAAAGAAGTAGCCCGAAAAAGGTTATCTTTTCATAAGGCGATGTTAGCACTTCCACTTCATATCCCGCATTCCTGACCGTCTTGAAAACGTCTATCCCTGATGCCTCCATCTCCGGTCTCACTTTGTGCTGATGTTTACAGAATCTCTTCAGGACATGGTCTAAAACTGAGGGGCTCTGCCCCACAACCCCGCAAGCCCTGTAAGGGCTTAAATCCTGTCGCTCTGGTATGCATTCACCGCAATACGCACAGCAAAGTCCAACCATTGCGAACGCTTTGTAATACCCGGACAGAAAGGCATAACGTTCGAACTCAAACATCGTGTCATACAACTCTTTGATGGCATCCCAGAGGAAATGGTGCATGTGCGATGGCGGGACTTCGGGGTTCGGGTTAGCGTCAAATCTCGCAACTATCGCCCTTTCAAAACACTTTATCAGTTTCCTCGTCTCTTCCAGCGGTGGAACATAGGGGGGCAGTTCAGATGCTTGCCATACGCTCTACACCCATACCTGCATTTCCACCTCACCCAGTCTCCTACTTCAATCGTATCGGTGGGAATGAGTTTGAAATCCGAATGTATTTCTGCCAATTCCTCTAACAACGTATCTAAATCCTTTTTCATTTTTGCTTGCTCCACTAATCATGGCTACTGTGGCATGCACGCTGCTACCCGACTTTTTACTACGCATCGCGATCGCCTCCTTTGCTTTTGTTTACACACAAGTTTTACATAACAATTGTTAATTAATGAGGAGATGATATATGAAGTTTACGGATAACAATTGCTAATTGAGCGAATATTGAATACAGAGATAGACGGGCTTTTCATCGCTGATGCAAGTGTCCTGCCTGAAGCTCCGGGCGCTCCTCCAATGCTTACCATTATGGCGCTTGCGAAAAGGCTCGCAAAAAAGCTCGTAACGATTAGAAAACAAAATTTAGGAATCCGAAAAACTTAAATACTTCCTCAACTAAATATATTAATGGGGTGGGAAAAAAGAGAAAGTGTCAGCTTGCCCCGTATGCGGAGAACCCTTGGATGACGATGAAGATTATACAATCAAGGGATCCGATAAAACTGAATGTGCTGTGCGCTGCGAAATCGAGATAATCGTTTTGAGTTACAGAAAAGATAAGTGAAACTATTTAAACCTGAGAGGGGGGCGATTACTGTATAATGGACTTTCAAGGTCAGGGAGATTAGGGAGGGGCTTTTGATGGACTTTTCTCACCCCCTTCTCTTTCACTTAAAAAACGCAATATATAAGTTTTTCGGTTTTTTAAACCGATATTAATCCTTTATCACTTCATAAAAGCGCTATAAGTAGTTCTTTAGCGCAATAAAAAATAATAATATAAAAAACTTCCGATGTTAGGAAATAAACTCACATCATTTACAATTTTACTTCATTTATACACCCGGCTTTGAATTTGTGTTATTTTTTATATTCCAGCCTTTGAACTGAACTTTTTAGCATTCTTAAGACATAAAAAATATTGTATCATCTTTCAAGATTGTTCATCCTTCACCACCTACATACCTTTCTTTAACGATTTCACAACGATTATGCAGCCAGTTATTCAGCGCAAACACAACAGATACTCCTACCAATTGTTCAAGAAGCATTCCGTGCGCTATGATAACCGGAACTACTAATGCAACTGAACTGCTACAAATAATCGGTGCTGAGGTTGTTACTACGGTAACTACTTTAGACCTCATTTTATATTACCTCCTTGTTTGCCTATTTGTTTCAAAAGTCTTTCTATATCGTATTCCGTCTCTATCTCCATTTTTATCTGTCCCTCTTTATACGCGTTTATTACTCTCTCCAATTTTTCTATTTCCTCCTCCCTGTTTGTTTTTCCGCTTATGATGACAGTTGGAATTACACTTCCTTCACCCTCGTGTAGCATAATCTTCGTTTTATCACTTTCTCTTTCTTTTATCAACTCATCCAATTTCTCTTGAACAAAACCAGAGAAGTTGATAGATTTGTGTTCTCTTAACCACTTGTCCTGGTCTTCTCTTATAGTCACAAATTTTGGTCTCATTTTTTATACCGCCTGTATATTAAAATAAAAACATTATATATAAAGGTTTAAGATTTTTTCATACTACCTAAAAAACTTAAATAAAAGGCTGGCTAAAGTAAGTAAAACTATAAGGTGGCGAAAGAATGAGAAAAACAGAGATAGATGAGATAAAAATATCGAAGGCGATAATCGAAAGATACGTGAAGGATTTGCTCGACGCAACCGAAACGGACGTTGCCATTGCTGGTGCAGGTCCTGCTGGCATGACCGCCGCATACCATCTTGCGAAGGAAGGTGTGAAGACCGTTATTTTTGAGCGGAAACTCAGCGTTGGCGGCGGTATGTGGGGCGGTGGGATGATGTTTTCTCGCATTGTCGTTCAAGACGGAGGACGGGAGATACTGAATGAATTTGGCGTTCCCTCGCAGGAATACGAAGAAGGTTACTGGGTTGCAGATGCCGTGGAAGCGGCTTCAACCATCGCATCAAGGACGATAAAAGCCGGAGCTCGTATATTTAACCTGATAAGTGTCGAAGACGTGATGATAAGAGAGGGGGATAGGATAAGCGGGTTGGTGTTGAATTGGAGTGCCGTAGAGCTTGCGAATCTTCATGTTGACCCGCTAACGATAAGGTCAAAGGTCGTGGTAGATGCAACAGGACACGATTGTGAGATTTGCAGGATAGTATCCAAAAAAATCAGACTGAAATTGAAGACTGAGACCGGAGAAGTAATTGGAGAGAAGCCGATGTGGTCTGAAATTGGAGAGAAAGAAATCCTTGCGAACACGAAGGAAGTTTACCCTGGGTTAATCGCTGTGGGTATGGCGGCTAATGCTGTGTTTGGTTCGCCAAGGATGGGAGCGATATTTGGTGGTATGCTTCTCTCAGGGAAAAAGGCGGCTGAGATAATTTTAGAGGGGGTGTTGAAGTAAGGTGTTAAATGTGTATTTGCGCCGAGAACAAAAGTCATCACCATTTATATAAAATAAAAAACATCAAATGTAATCATCCGTAGAAATGACAGAAGAAGAAACAGAAGAGGAAAGAAGGAGAAGGTGGTGGGAACGAGAAGTTGCAAAAGAGCGACCTAAGACTGTGAAGTGTTCAAAGTGTGCGAAAGATGTGGATGAATTTATGGACATATCAGGGAGAATCCTTTGCATTGATTGCTATATAGCAGAAGAAGAAAAAGAGGGTAGAGACGCATTGGACATGGCTGGAGAAGCCGGCGGTGGAGGATAAGATAAAATAAAATGGAAGAGAAGAAATATGCACTTCGCATCCCTCGGGCTATATCTACCGGTATAGTGCTTGAAGCCGTAGAGAAATTCGGGTTGGTTCTGGACCAGGAAAAGCCAACTGACGATGCTTTTGATATGAGTACCGGGTTACCCACGAAGGAT
Organism: Candidatus Methanophagales archaeon; assembly: GCA_017883965.1. Lineage (GTDB taxonomy): Archaea > Halobacteriota > Syntropharchaeia > Alkanophagales > Methanospirareceae > JAFNKG01. Next base: position 13,579 of record JAFNKG010000049.1, read on the forward strand.
TATGTGCCTGTGATGCTGTTAAGAGGCGATTCTCCAGAAATATTAATGGCTGCAAAGGAATACATATACAAAAAGCACGAGGAATGGATAGACAGTCTGGAGGATACGCGTAAGATGCGCCGTGAGCAAATCCTGCGGAAGATAAAAAAGTAAAATTTGGATTTTTCAATTCGTATTCTGCATTACGTTTAATCCCTTAACTCACCCATATATACCCATTGGTCTATATAACCATCGCTATCTTTATTCTCTCTTATCCCTCCCTCAAACTTGTCTGTTAATATCTCTTTTACAATTATCGCTTCTTCTTCGCTCGAAACCGTAAACAATACGTTCCCCTTGCTCTTCAATACTTTATGTGCTTCTCTCAGCACCCTTTCCCACTCAAATCTATTAAAAGGCTCGATCTTACCAACCATAAATCCAAAGACAACATCAAATTCTTTACCAAAAAAGGACGAAAGAGCGGAACAATCCAATACGATGCTTTTTGGGGGCTCTAACACACCCTCCTCTAATCCTTTACAAATTTCACACTTGTTTATATCTATGGTAAACGGAAAAATATCCGATTCGTGCAGTGCAATCGTTCCACCACCATTACCACACCCAATCTCAAGTGTTTTCTTATTCTCACTTATATCTACACCCTTTTCCATTAAAAATTCGCCTAATACCTTTTTTAATACCTCTGTCCTTTCCTTCGGATAAAATCCCACCTCCTTTAAATCGCAATCACAAAATAATCTATTCACCAACCCGATGGAATAAAATTCAATAACGCCCTCACGAAATCTTTCTCTCTTTACTTCCACTTCTCTTTCCTCATTACATTTTATCACGCTTGCCAGCGCCTCAAATTCTTCTTTACTTCTCCTATCTGCGATAACATCTGTAAAGATAAGCCAGAAACCTAAATCTCTGTCATATACGGCAATGCCTATCCGCTCTTTTCGCTCATCAAATATTCTTATTACTTCTACCACATCTTCTCTTTTAATTTTACGGAGATATTCAAGCGTTTTCCACAGCCATTTTTGACTTGCGTAACTCTCTTCTACCAGCATAAAATCGCCTATTCCTAATAGCTTGTTCAGTTCCATATTAATCTCTTCCGTTTCCTCTTTCATTTCCCTACACAATATGCGATAAACCTTTCTGTGGGATATTCATGGATTGTTGTAGCAATAATCTCACCTGCTCCATATTCCGACAGAACCAAAATCGCTTTCTCATCTTTATCTCCTTTTACCTTTAAAATTACCTCCCACTCTCTTTCTGCCTCCTCAAAGTAGCCATCACACATGCATTCTTCTTTTTCCACTATTACCGCTGCCCTGTGCTCCTTTATCACCTCTATTCTTACTCTTCGCTTCCCCATCACATATTTGATTTTTACAGGAAGCCAATTGTATGCATCCTTGTTTGAAAGCGCACCAGATACTAAAAGAGTTCCTCCTGCCTTTACAAAATTTTTTATGAACACGCTGTTTGCTCTAAGTTCCTTTAGTATCCTTGAATATAACTCATTCCCAAACCCTGCCTGCACTATTACTAACTTATATCCGGCAACTGAAAAGAAAGGAGCGGCTAAGACTCCCGGGGTTACTACCTCACAATCAAACCCCTTATCAGTAAGATACCGCTTAAAAGGCGTGTCTTTATCCCACAGCAATGCTATTTCTATTTCCTTCACTACCACTACCACATCTGCATCTTTAAGCAAGTTCTCTAAAGCACATTTTTACTTTGCTTACGATTTCGTTAAGTTTCTCTTGTGGAACACTCTCACGCCTTATAATGCCGCTTACGATAGCCACGACTTTTCCAGGCGTCTCGCCTTCCTTAAATCTCGTGCTCACGCCTATTCGCTCAAAATCCTCAAATGAAACAGGACATTGGGAAAGAATAATAGCCGGTATATTCACCCTTTTCAACACAAACCTCGTTTTATAGATGAAATGTTGTTTTACGTTACCATGATGTAATATAGCAAGCTTATGTCCTCCTATTATATCCATCTCCCTTGGCTCCAATCCAAAGGCTATGCCATGCCCACCGCCGAGAATTGGTGCCTCTGCCGGCGTTCCATCCCCGCCATACAATACTAATTCACCTGTGTTTATACCTCTGTCCCTTAATTCGGTAGTTATCTCACATACTGGCCTTGGCACGTGCCTTGTGCCCGGAGACATTGCCACTGCTATTACATCGTTCTGCCACGCTTTCGCAAATGTCCCTCTCTGGGCAATACCGCCACCTAAGCCAAGCCCCTGCCCTTTTCTACATGCTACAACCTGCGTCTCTCTTCCCACTGCCATTGTATTTATTTTTAAACTGCTCTCAATTCCTCTATTTTTGTTATTTTACCCTCGTGCATCTGCGCTACTCTATCGCAAACCATATCAATAAAATCAACATCATGAGAAACAATTAAGAAGGTCATACCTAAATTCTCCCTCGCCGCCCTTATAGCGTCTGCAACGGACTTCTTTGTTATCGGGTCCATTGTTCCCGTTGGCTCATCAAGAATGGCTATTGCCGGCTCCTTCATCAATACCTGAGCAATAGCGACACGCTGCCTTTCACCAACGCTTAGTTCAGTATGCGTTTTGTGTAGTATTTCCTCTGCATCTTCTTTGCTAAATCCAATCTCCTCTAAAATGAACTTCGCTTTCATCCCCGCAAGCTCCCCTGGTATCTTCAAGCCTATACAGCTCGTGAGATTCTCTAACATTGTATGCTCTGGATATAACGAATACTCCTGATGTAACATACCCACTCTCGTTGCCGCTGCTTCACCTGTGCCAAACGTAGTTGCCGACCATGAAATCCACACGCCTGTCTCTGCTACCCTTCCTACTTCTATCCACCTATCTCCAACTCTTATCTTAACTGACCCGCCGGTTAAAGGGTCTACTTGGCATATAATCCTCGCTAAACTCGTTTTACCTGCACCGCTCTCTCCTAAAAACCCAAATATCTCGTTCTCATTTATTGTAAGCGAAACATCATCTACCGCCTTCACCATTCCTCG
>JAFNKG010000049.1:16715-19092 GCA_017883965.1 Candidatus Methanophagales archaeon
CTCTCTCCTAAAAACCCAAATATCTCGTTCTCATTTATTGTAAGCGAAACATCATCTACCGCCTTCACCATTCCTCGAAATAGAGAATAATAATACTTCTTACAATGCTCTATTTTTATCTTTGGTTCGCCAATTTTCACATATTCTTCACGCTCTATTTCACTCACTTGCTTCTCGAAATCTTCTACCACGGTTTTTGAATCTCCATATTTCACTACTTCACCCTGGTCAAGCCATAATACCTTTTTTGTTAGTTCTTCAACAACGTATGGCCAGTGAGAAGTAACAACCATTGTCATTCCACCTTTTGTGCTATCCATCAGTGATTTGTGGACAAGTTTTGCAGTCTCAAAGTCTAACGTTCCGGTGGGCTCATCGGCTAAAAGTAACATAGGGTCTAATGCCAGTTGTCTCGCAAGCACTACCCTTTGTTTCTCTCCGCCACTAAGGTCGCTTGCGGGAAAGGTTATGCGGTGAATCATTTTCACTGACTTCAGCAGTTCATAAGCCCTCCTGAATCTTTTCTCTGCCGGATATTTTCTGCTCTCTAACGCCTGTAATACATTATACATAACGGTACTATCACCGTATAAACCAAAAGTGCGCTGTAACATGATAGCAACTGCCTTTCTCACTTTCTTCCTCGCATCTTTGTTCTTCCAGTAATTCACTTCCTTTAATTCCAATTTAGTCCCGCACTTACGACACGCCTCACCTACTTTGCCTGGTGCCACTACCCACGAGCAGGATGGACACATCGCCACCCTGAAAATTATTTCGCCTGAAGTGGGTGCGTATTCCTCTGTACCTCGCAGCATGTGAAGCAAGATTGATTTCCCTGAACCACTCCTTCCGAGCAAACCTAACGGCTCGCCTTCCCTTATATCCACGCTCACGTTTCTCAGGACTTCATTACCGTCGAATTCCTTGCATACATCACGGATTTTTACGAATGGCTCCTCTTCACTCATTTTCTCCTCACTCTCTGTATTTTAATATATGTCACAGGTTACATATATTCCACAGGTTTGTTTCATAATTTTTATACATAATACATAAAAAAACTTTCTATTTTTCACGCTTCTTTTTCTTTAACACTACTATATCAGGTCTTGGTGATGATTTAGAACCCGCAAGCTCTCTTTTGCACCGCTCACACAATTCCCTTGCTGTGAGTGTAACCACCTCTTCAGTCCCTGGTAGCTTTCTTGCATATATGAACTCTGGCTTTACACCAACGGACTCGCTTATCTCCTCAAGAATCGTAGTTACCTTCTCCCTGAACACCTCCATATCATCGCTCTGCAACCCCCGGAGATCAGAAGTGAAGCCGAGACAGCCACAAGCCATCCCGAATACTTTCGCTTCTGGCACGAATATGTTCCCTAAAAGAACCCTCAGTTCCTCTTCCAGCTTTTTCCTACCTTCTTTTATCTGTTCTTTCACTTTTTTATTACTCCTAAAACCTTATTTGTTAGTTCATCGCAATACCGGCATTCCTCGCATATCTTTTTGCAGTTCTTCCATTGCGTTATGCACCCTTCCAGGAGTTCGTTATCCACATGAAATATATACCTGAGCTCTGAAGGACAATCGAGGATTTCAAGCAGGTTCCCTTTGAACGAGCCCTGAGAATACAGGCTCATGCAATTTATTATCCAGTTCACCGCATTCGCTCTCCCTGAAATCTTGAATTCCTCTATGCCTATCGCCTCGTATTCCTTCATGTCCTCAGGTCTTATCCACGGCGACCTTATTATCTGTGATGGGTCTCGCACCCTCAGCGATATGCACTTATCAAAATAGTAGTCGGCAAAGGTATTCAGGGGCTGAGTTCGTGCATTCAGGAAAGAAGAACGAGAAACGGTTATGTGCGAGAAGAGGTTGAAATGCGAGTATCGAAATGGGCATTTGTAAATGCAGCCTTCATTCACAATTACCCTGATGTCGCAGTTAACCGCCCTCATTATTGCTTTTAATACCCCAAAGTTTCTGTTTATGTTTGTATCCACGGTGATTGAATCAGCACCAAGCGCTTCAAAAAATTCAGCACGCTGCGGCGAATCTACATGTGCCACACATGATATAACCGTTTCCATCGGGAAATCCCTTAAAAGCTCGATAAGATACGGCTCTGCCACGGTAACGGCATCAACACCCGCTTTGTTCAGTTCCCCGAAATACCACTCAAACATCTTATACCCTTCAAACGTCAGGTGATAGCCACCTAAGCAGGAAGGATTCATCACGATGTTCATCCTTACTTGATGCTGATGCGCATAAGCGGTTTGCTCTTTTATATCTTCAATAAGCGCTGCATGTAGCGTCGCTCTCCCGCTTCCCATCACTTCCGGAGAGCCTGCCATGTAAACCTCTT
>JAFNKG010000123.1 GCA_017883965.1 Candidatus Methanophagales archaeon
GCGGATCCGGGGGATTACTGGGTAAAGATCTCTGATGTGAAAAAGCCCAAGACTGATTACGGACCCCAGAACAACATTAGTTTTAAGATCCTGGAGGGTAAGTTTGAGGGAATCATATTACCTAAATGGTTCCCCACGGAGTACAGTTCTAAGAATATGCTAGGAAGGCTTCTCAAGGCTTTAGGGTATGATATAGAGGAGGAGGAGGAGATTGATCTGGATGATATAGTGGATGAGGAGCTTATGATCACGGTGGAGGATAAAAAGACTAAGAGTGGGGTTGTCAGTCTGGTAGCAGATTTCTATAAGAGAAAGCGAGGAGGAAAACGTGAAGAAGGTAGTTAATCTCTCCCTGGATGATATAGCCGAGCCTGAAGTTGAGTTTAGGCAGGTGGCTACCCAAGAGGGACTGGAGGAGTTAGCCTCCTCTATCAAACGAATAGGGCTTATAGAGCCGATTATCGTTACCCCTCGGGGGAATCGCTACGAAATTATCTCCGGCTGGAGAAGGTGGAAAGCCTGCCAGATGATAGGTAAGGCTACCATCAAGGCTATCATTGTAGAAAAAAGACCCCGGGAGATGATCCTCATGAGGATCCATGAAAATCTCTTCCGGGAAAATGTAGATGATATTTCTCAAGGGATCTACTTTAAGTACTTGCAGGGAAGTTTCTCCCTGAGTAATGAGGACCTGGCTAGACTGGTAGGAAAATCTAAATCCTATGTAGAACAGAGATTAAGGATCCTGCATACAGACGAGGCTACCAAAGCAGCTTTAGGCGGAGGTCAAATAAACTTTACCGTAGCCCGGGAGCTTACCGGGGTCCAGGATCCTGATACTCGAGGGAGATTCCTCCGATATGCTATTGAAAGAGGAGCTAACTACTTAACTATAAGAGAATGGAAGCGAAACTACCTCCGGGACCAGAGAAAAGGTGATCGTCTGGAGAGAGAAGGCTTGCCTCGGGTTCCTACTGGTCCTGTACCACCTTTAGAGTCTGAGTGTTCCTTTTGCAGAGGGAAATTCCCCTCCGAGCAGCTAATTATCCTTAAAAGCTGTGGCAGGTGCTTTGAGATTATAAAGACGGAGGAGTTTATCCTGAGCAGCAGAGGTAAACAGGAGGCTAAGAAGTGAGATATAGACAAATTAGACCCTCCAGGCTGAGGACTCAACTATTAACCTCAAAGGAGGATGAGAGAGAACTAAAGAAAATGAAGCCTCTCCAGGATCCTGAAAGAGAGGAGGTTTTAGGGTTAAAGTTCAAGAAAGGTGATGAGGTTTACGATACCGTCACCAAGAAAGGAGGCAAAATAATTGGCGGAACGACCAAAAGTATTGCAGTTTCAACTCCCGGAGGTAAAGGGGGTAAACGTGTACCTGGTACGCCTGAGTGATGGTAGAGTGGTAGCCAGGACCGAGGAGGAGCTAAAGGAGGCGAAGAGGAAAAAATGATTACTATGTTCAAGCTGGAGGGTACAAATTGGATCTGTGAGTGCCGACCTTTATCACAAGACATAGTAATCTGGGAAGGGGACCGGGTAGCCAAGATAATCACCGGAGGGACTGGTTTGGAGAGAATGGGTAAGGCTGATGAGTGGATGAGTGAGCATATCCCGGAGTACTCTGAGGATAAGATGTTCAGGATCCAGTGAGAAAATA
>JAFNKG010000124.1 GCA_017883965.1 Candidatus Methanophagales archaeon
AAGTTATCATCTATCTTTTTGAATGTCATACACAAAATTATGGTTTGGAACTTATATATAGTTTTGGGATCAGCTCTTGGTTATAAGTATGTTTGTGAAGACGATCATTTTCATGTTTTTAATTTTGTTTTTGACATTTACACCACTTACAGCACAAGAGGAACCTCTATATATAAACATGGAATTTCGTGAATTTTATGAGGTGAATATTTCGAGTGTATTAGCGAAAAATATAGGTGTGGCAGGGTTAGGATATCATCCCACCGTCTGCGTAAATTCTACAAGTAAAGAATTAGATCTGACCAAAAGAACCTTAGAAGTCACGTTTAATTACGATGGTTTTAACCCTCGAAATTTACCAATATTCGGCTACGAAGGGCATTTTTATAGAAATGTAACGTTTCCCATTTCTTTCAGTTTAGCAGACGAGCTAAACAACGGAGAATGTGACTGTTTTCAGTTTGAAATTTTTTTAGTAAAGCCGGGCAGCTATTGGGTAGAATGTGTTGAGATAGTGGATGGAAAAAGAATGGTGGGTTCAGGAATGCGTATACAAATAATAGAACCGTATGAATGGGAGAATATCATTAAACAAGCAGACCTCATTAAAGCGGAGAATACGAGTGCAGTAGCATCAAAAAATACAGCAAGTGCTACTAAATGGCTAGCTAGGGGGACTTTTGCGTTGGTATTTGCCACTTTCGCATTGGGAATTATAACATGTTTTGTGACTAGTAAATCAATAAAAGAAAGTAGAATAGTTAAAACTAAGGAACTTCATACCTATGAAATCAGAAAATTTGCCGAATCTTGGATGAGAAATTTAACAGAAATCAAAATTGAAACTCCAGATAATACCGTCATATCTACCCCACAACCCCAGGTGTATGATTTTGAACAAAACCTTTATTTTTTGGACATTAAAAATCATACACCACCAGACTTAAATATTCTTAGGACATGGGAAAAATTTAGGAAGCTATTACATGAGTATGATAAAAAAAGATATGAGCTTTTCAAGGATATCTGTAAGATGTCCGTTGAAAGGACAGGACTTGAATATGACCCTAACCTCTCTCTAACGACTAATGGAATATCTGAATTTTTTGTACGATCTATTTATGGCCAGCTAGTAACGTGGGTTCAAAAGCAAGAGATGAAATACGATTCTTATACATACTTCCCTAAAAATAAAGGGGGAGGAATTGTGGTTGGACACGAGGAAATTATTGGTTCCTCTCTCTTTAAAGTATCTAACCCAGAGCTTGCAAAGAAAACATGGGGCATTTATGAAGAGATGATGAAAATGAATGATTTTGATCAGTGTTCTGAAAAAATTAAAGAAATATTAGTGATTGAAAAGGATTTAAAGCAATATTTCCAAGATTTAAATAGTATGCTAAATGATTTCTCATCAATTCCAATATTGCCGGGAACATGTAAATTTATCAAATGGTCAGTAGAATAGCAGTTTGTGATGTTATCCGAAAACCTCAGCGCTTATGAAATATGTTTCGTCCACCTAAACTCCGTACTCGAAAGGTATGTACATAGAGGGGCTTCATCCCAAAAATAGGGAATGTAATCTATGTTTAGTAGCACGTGAAATCTTCGTATTTTTACCCAAACGTT
>JAFNKG010000125.1 GCA_017883965.1 Candidatus Methanophagales archaeon
AGTAACAACTAATACGGTTACATATGTTAGGGACTGGGGTAACTTCCGCAATAACGATTTAGTCGAGATGCGCAACGAAACTGGCAATACAGACCAGTTGACTACGGTTTTAGCCTCGGGTTTGGCAAGCTTCGGCAATGTAAGCCAGATCGCACGTTATGACGCCGACAGAATAGCCTTCTTCCACATGAATGGCGCGACGGTGGAAAGCGGGTTCTACGTAATGGATCTTCACGCAACCACGCCTGAAACCGAGTGGGCTGGAATATGGCATCTTTTCCCAGCGATCAAAATCGTCCGGGACTTTCCGACAGGCAAATATGCCAGGTGGATGGCCAACGGACAAAGTTGGTGGGATTTGACTTGGGTGGACAACCGTATCGATGCCATAGTCACCGAAAATAGCGATGTTGCCGAGAAATGGGTTATCGGTCAAAGCGTTGAGGGTCGTGACATACCTGCTATAGTTATTGGTGAGGGTACTCGGTACATAATTATCGATGGCTCCATCCACGGATGTGAAAAGACAGGAACCTTTGCCTGCCTTCGAATAGCCGAGTTAATCATTGACTACTACCGCTCTGACCCATATTGGCAGACAAGACTAACAGAATACAAGGTCATTATTATCCCAGTTTTGAATCCAGACGGTTTCAATTATAACATCCGAGAAAATGCTAATGATGTAGATTTGAACCGTCAATTTCCGCCGGAAGGAACAACAACAGAGCCTGAAGCTTGGGCGCTTAGATGGTTAATGGGTAATTATACGCCAATAGTGTACATCAACATCCACGAGGGCTGGTATTGGTATCCGTTCGACATGCTTTATGGCAATTATGAAGAAGACCCAAACCGCGCCATCACTATCGACGCCATGCAACAAGCTAATAATACCTTTACAGACTTGCGACATTGGGGATGGTTCACAGAAGAGGCTTCAAATGTGTGGGTAGGCACAGTGAGAAGAATTATCAATGGTGGAATAAACAGCATGGCAATAGCCTATGCGAGTTGGAAGTATGATACATCATGCATGCTTCTTGAGACTTTCCTCTGGAGTCAAAAATGGGACGCGAGGAAATCTCTCTGGGGCATTGACTACTATTCCGCTGTAATCATATCGTTTCTACAATACATAGAGAGGTGAAATTGTTAGCAATACGGCTCGAAATAATCCACATAATATGCGCAGGGATTGTAGCTATAACAGGTGCAAAAGAAAGTATTGAAATTAGTTGCTGGTTAGGACGAAATGCGTGTCTATAGAGAACTCTTGATGACGGTTCTTCTCTTATCCTCCTTGTTGATAATTCCATCAACTAGTTCAGCCCGCTCAAAATTTTCGATTTCCTCCTCAGAGAGAAAAGGTTTGAATTGGTTGCGTACAGATGGGAAATGGATAGTGGATAGCGAAGGAAATATCACTAGTTGGCATGGTGTTAACATACTCGATCTCCGCAAAAGACCATCAATAGGAGAAGACTATGGAAAGATGGCAAGTTGGGGTGTTAAAATAGTGAGGATGCCGATGGAGTGGCATCAAATTGAGCCTCAGCCGGGGACTTACGATTTATCTTACCTTGAGTACGTAGACAACCAAATCACTTGGGCTAAGAAATATGG
>JAFNKG010000050.1 GCA_017883965.1 Candidatus Methanophagales archaeon
TCTCATACGCAAGCCTCCTTATCTCACGCAATCTTTCCAATTGGTCGAACTTATAGGTGAACAAATTGGTTATCGCTGCTATGTTCCGATTTGTAATGGATACCGCCAGATGGCACTCCTTTGAATGCGAGAGCATGAATTCCTCTATCTGCTCTCTATCCACACTCTTCCTTCTAATATAATATTTTGGCACTCGAAGAAAGGAGACGCTCTTCTCACTACCTACCGGTGCATCAGAAACGCTGAGCTTCTCCAATGAAACACGAAGAAGCGTTCTAAGGTCAAGAGGTTTGTGCCTCAGAAAAGGGAAGATATAACCCCACAATCCTTTCGTAAGCTCCGAAGCCCTCGATAATACCACATACCCGGGCTCGCCCTCGAAAGACAAAGCCTTTACAACCTCATCCATAGGCAGGGACAATTGCATCTCCTCGGGTAACGAACCTAATGGTGATGTCCCTGTAAGGATGTCCGCGATGCAAGATGCAATATACTTGTTATAGCTTGGATAATAGTCTTCAAAATTTGGAAGGTGCGCTATTCTCTGGTTATCCGCGATTATAAATGAGTTCACATGCTCCTTTAGCTTTTCCATTGAATAATATGCATTTATTGTCTCCTCTCTTTTTTCCCTTCTATTCGCAGGCAAAACGCCAACGAGACACATTTTTATGTTCAGCTCAGTCAGTATTTCCGGTATGGAGGACGTTATGTTACTATCGCCAAGTCCGGAAAATAAGAAAGCAAAATTAACGCTTTTGCCTTTTACCTCTTTTTTTAACTTCGTTTCTATTTTATCATTATCCTTGTCGCTTTTTTCTTCCGGCTTGGGCTTGATAACGATTGGCTTCGCTCTTCTTATCGCTTTATATTCCAGTAAAGCATCGAGAATTGCTCCACCTGCGTTTCCTATTCCGATGAATAGGAGTGTCATATCATTACATTAAAAATATAGCATATATCATAAATATTTTTTCAGCAGTTTTCTTTTTGTAAAGTTGTTTTCTCCTCTTTTGCTATTATTTCGGAAATCATATCTGCTAAAGCCAACTCTAATTCTATTAACTTCTTGACAACCTCATTTCCCTCATTTAACTTGTATAACTTCGTCTTCCCAAATTTCCTTGTTACTTTTACGATTCCAATCTCTTCCAATCTTTCCCAGTATTTGAATAATGTAACTCTTCCAATCCCAGCATTCTCTGCAATCTGTTTCTTTGAGTAATCAAACAGTCTGTTCTCTATTAAGAAGTCAATTATCTTTATAATGGGATGGTCACCGAGATATTCGATTAACACTGAATTTTCCCTTTCCTTGTACATCGCATTTCTATATTATATGTTTATAGGTATATAAAAATAAATGTTAGAAGTTCATTTAAATGAACTTATAAAGTAAAGGATATGCCAATAACAGTAACAGATGAGCAGATAAGAGCGGATATATTCCACAGATTGCACAGAAAGAAGAAATGGGGTAAATCCCATACTTCTTTTGACAACTTACAGAAAGGCGTACCATCTCATTTAAAGGGCAAATATCTTGAAATTGGTAAAGAACTGGTTAAAAACGGATATTTAATTGCAAAACCAACTCATTATGGCACCGAAGTTTCTTTAAATCCCGAAAAGAGAAAAGAAATAATTGAGGCGATTAGAAAATATTTTTAAATGCATCAGTGCCTTATTATTTTTTGATGAAAAAACGAAGTTTGGCTACGCTAATGACATTACTGCTAACCGTGATTATATTCCACTCCCTGTCTTTTTCTACACCTGTGGCAGGCTCTGACGAGCTGAAGAGGGAGCTACTTGAAGATATAATATCGGTGGATAAGCCTGAATTATTTGGCGAGTATGGTGAGTTAGATATTGCAAAGGCAAAGACACAGGCGGTGATACAGGGTATGGAAGGTAGCGAGGTAACCCGAAATACAAAGGAATGGGTGGATATTTTCCTCGGAATTATTGATGATTTTGAAGAAATCGCTAATTTAAGCGAAAGTTCTGTCCCTTCAGAGCACGTAGGAGCTATTGAAACCGCAGATAGAATAAATACGTCCATAAATACGCTCAGCGGATACGAGATAGCGGAAGCGGAAATACCAATGCTTACAGAGCTCGCGCTTAAGCAATTTTACAGGAGGGAGGGGAAATTCTTTGAGGATATTGCGAGGGATGAGGAAGAAACAAGGGAGAAGATCGAATATGAGAAGATAAGTTCAATTTCATATAAAAAAGGTGGCATATACACGCTAAGCGATGCGAGCAGGATGGAGTTCGAGTCAAGAAGAGACGAATGGGTATATAAAAGGGATATGAAAAAGGCATCGGACTATATAAAGGCATCAATGTCACATCTTGATAATGCAAGAAACCCCTCTTCAGATTTCTTTGGCGTTGCCGCTGCTTTTAGGGAGATAATAAAAGCGGAGGATTCGTTTGATGAAGCGAAGAAAATATATGAGGAACATAAGGATAAAGAACTGGAGAATGTAAAAGGGATTGAAAATGAGATAAGAAATGTTTATTACAGTTTGATGCGTGATATGCTTAAGGACGTTGCAATTTATCTTCTTATCCTTTCCTTCTTTACCGTTATAATATGGTGGGATTTCAAAAGATGGGGTGATGCGTTAGATGATACCATGTTGGGGGAAGAGCTTATTGTTTAGGATTTTTGTTGGGTTATTTTTCCTTATTTTGTGCGTGCAGTGTGTAAATGCATCGGAGACGCCAGAAATAGATGTGAGTACTCCAGACTCTGTGAGCTTCTCATTCGGGCCATCAACAGAAGCCACCAAGATATCTTCTTTCAGAATCACGAATACTGGCAACGCAACAGCAATAAATATATTGTGGTCTACACCATCCGGAAGTCATATTGCAATTACGCCCTCGAAAAATAATTTCCTTCTCGATGCAGGGGGGTATCAGGATATAGATTTAACAATTGAAGTGGATCCAGATGAGACACCTGAAAAAGAAGACCCTCCGTATTCATGTACAATCACCATAAATTCAAATACCGGACCAAAAAACGTTGAACTTAAAGTAACGGTAAAATATAATGCAAAGATCACGGTAAATCGTTCTTCAATCGATTTTGGAATTGTTAATCGAACCGATAATCCCTCAGAAACGATTAGAATTAGTGAGAAATACGGGTATAAAGGCGTTAATGTAGATGTAAAACCGAGAAGTGGGAATAGTTGGGTTACAAGCCCGACTAGCATCTTGGTCCCAGCAGGTGGATATAGAGACATCTCATTTCAGCTAACTCCGGGAACGCCGGATCATAACGAATATTCATGGACATTTTCCCTATCAACCACTACAAGCCATACCGAAATAAGTGAAAGCTCGATAGATATCGAAGCATACATATTGATGCCAGCAAAGCTTGGCAAGCTTTACGATGAAGAACTGGAGATAAAGTTCGATAAGCCAAAGGGAACGGTTTCGAGATATGACAGGTATATTGATGTGCAGGTGAAAAATGAAGGCGATGAGCCAATGTATTTTAAAAAAATTCGTTTCTCCAAGTCACCAGGTGGTGGCATTACTATTGGAGTAGAGCAGTCTCCTGAAAATGTTTCTGCAAAGAGCAGTGAAAACATCAGGCTTCATATTGTCGCACCATACGACGCATCCGAAGGAACATACACTGGAAGGCTGGATATAGATGCAACAGATAAAGGGGGTATATATGATGCCGGACATGGGGAAGTGGACATAACCATAAGTATAATATGGCCGGTTGATTTCAACATTACTTCTACTTCTGTTTATTTCACACCATCTCCACCTTCTATTGATTTTGGGTCAATAGAGCTGAAAGAGCAAGGATATGAAAAGAAAGCAGTGAATATAACATTAACAGAGTTCTATCTTTACAAGCCGGTGCAGAATTTACGGCTTCCAAAGAGTGGTGAATACAGGAACTGGCTAAAAGAAGAGATAGATTTCGCTGAAATTCCCCCTGGTGAGTCGAGAAACATTACACTCAAAATAGAACCGGGATTGGAAGCAGTGCCTAAGAGTTATTTGTGGAAATATGATATAAGTGCTTCTGAGATAAGCGCAAAGAGAATGGAAGTAAAGGCGATGATTGTGCCGATAAATATCCCTGAGATGATAGAATATTTGAAGTTATTTAGAGAAAGCACCCTTTATAAGAGTTATCCATCGTCAGAAGTTATCATATCAAACGGGGTAGAGATGCTGGAAGTAGTAGAGAGAAGCGAAATAGGTGCTGAGGACTGGAAAAAAATACCTATCTTGATGAAAGGAACTCTCTCGCTACTATTATCGCTGAACGATGCTATTATATTCACAGACGAAAAAACGTATGGGGAAGCGGTGGAGAGCTTATGGACTGCCTGGATATCAACATCCACAATAGGCTCGAATTCTAATCTGAACAATTGGGATATATCGGGATATGCAAAGGATATTTCAGCAGGTGCGGATAAGACAACGGAGGAGGTATTGATGGACGAGGCGAAGATGCTTGAATTGCGAGGCTGGAACATAAAGAAAGCAGTGGAGCATGCAATGGCAATGGACGGTATAAGCGGATTAAAAGAGGAAGAAAACGTACTCGAATCTGCTCTTTCATATCAATACGCCGCTACTATATATGGTCTGCTCGACGACAAGGAAAAGAGAATAGAATGCGCCTATGAGGAATCTTTGCTCATGGATAAGCATGATGAATTGGTAAGTGATGCAACGGACCTTCGTATTAAAGCGGATAATATCGTATCAAATAGCAAGGAGAACGACCTTATTACAATCAGAATTGTTAGAATCGGGGACATATATCTACTTTTAAATCCGTATAAATACGATACTTTTTTTGCGAGTTATGGCTCAGCGGAGAGAGACCTTGAGGACACCTCAAAGAAGTATAAGGTTGCAGGCGAGCTGCTTATGGCTAAGAATACAAACGAGGATTTAAATAAACTAAAAGGCGAAAGGAGATATATACTATTTTTGTTCTTCATTATGTGCATTCTGTATGGTGTGGCTTTCATCTACGTAATAAACCGGGTTATCATGGGCACGATGGCTTATATGAGGGACATGTATGAGCGAGAGGTGGGGGATATTATGATAACGTAAGTAACCCGCCAAAAGTTTTGTCCTCCCATCCACCTCAAAAATCACAAGCTCCAAGCAAAGCAGCATTACATACTTCCTTTCTCTCCTTTCCTTTCGCCAAATCACGTATAGCACGCGCCAATTCATTGCACTGAGCGGCAGGATTCTCGTTCTTCGTGATGTATCTGTCCGCGCCTTTCTTCCAGGCTTCCTCTATAATTTCCGGGCTCTCTATCCCGGTGAAGAAAACAAAAGGGATGCTGTCCCCTGTTTCTCTCACTTCTTCCAGAAATTCGAGTCCGTCCATTCCCTGCATCTTGCAATCAGAGATAATTACGTCAAAGCGCCCTTTTTCGAGTTTTGCCAGCGCTTCTTCTGCGGAAACCACACTGGTGATTTCAAATTCGTCTTCCCTTCTCAGGAATATCTGTGTTAATTCCAATACCTCTGGTTCGTCATCCACATGCAAAACACGTAGCCGCACTGGGTTTAAATATTCCTCCATTTTTTATCTCCTTTTTTCTTTATCCCCTATAAATGGGTAAGAATAAGGGATTTGGGCTTATATAGACAATTAAAGCATAATAAAGCGTTCAAAAATTGAACGGATTAATCCAAAATAAGCACCTGCACCTCTTTAGCGTTCATCACGTTTAATTCTCGCTCCAACCGATGCAATTCAACCTCACTCAATGTCCGCGCATCGAATGGCATTATCAAGCGACACTTGCTTGTCGTGACGATGTCTGTCACCGATTCGACGAACCGAAGAATAACCTCAAATCCGTTCTGGGCAATGAGATATTCTAAACCTTCCAGCATGATTACGCTCTCAACATCATTTTCCGCAAATTCTTTTACTGCTATGCTCAACTGTGTTATGTTTGTCGGAACAACATGGTTCTCTCCTTTGACATGTGTTAGCCAGGTTATCGGCACGTCCTTTACATTATTGTATTCCTCGTGAACGTGCGAAGGATGAGTCCTTGAAATGAGCAGCCCTTTAAACCAGTATTCAATTAGTTTGCCGAACAATTTGAAACTCGTATCAGGTTTTTCCTCAATAATCAAATAGCCTTTACCTTGCTTGAATAATCTATGCAACGCAGATAGTTCAAGGTTTTTTACTCGTTTTTCCGCTTCTTTCCGCTCGTTGATTTCTCGCTTCAGTTGTTCGTTTGCTTCCTCCAGTTCAGCGGTGCGTTCCTTTACTCGAAGTTCCAGTTCGTCATGTGCTTTTCGTAGCGCCTCTTCCGCACGCTTCCGTTCCAGAGCCCTGCGGATGTCCAGAAGCAAACGTTCCATATCATAGGGTTTTTGCAGATAGCTGAATGCTCCCAGGTTTACTGCTTCCATAGCTGATTCAAGGGAAGCATACGCAGTCAGGATAATAACCTCGGTGCGAGGAGAATTTTTTTTGATGCCTTTCAAGACTTCAATGCCCGATATATCAGGCAGCTTGAGGTCTATCAGCGCCAGCGACAAATCATCATCTTCTTTTGTTGCTTCTATGCCTTCTTCACCTGTCAGAACGGCTATGGGTCTATAACCTTTGGCTTTTAATACATCCGAAAGAGTTTTTCCCAATTTAGGATCATCTTCCACGAGTAATATTTTTGGCTCTTCATTAATTCCGCTATTATCCATTTCCCGCATCGTATGCTACGTATGTATGATGTTGGAGTATTAAAACACCGCTTATATATAGCTGACAGAAAATAGAAAATAGAAAACAGAAAATAGAAAATAGAAAATAGAAGTGGAGGAAGAGGGAGATGGGGAGAATAAAATCATGCAAGGACCTCAAAGTCTATAACTTAGCTTTTGAGTTGGCTATGCAAATTTTTGAGATGACAAAGACATTTCCAAAGGAGGAAAAATATTCACTAACAGACCAAATAAGAAGGTCATCAAGGTCAGCAGCTATTAATATCCGAGAAGGATTCGCAAAAAGAAAATATGAAAATATTTTTATCAGACATCTCAACGACTCTATTGGTTCGAGTGAAGAAACAAGAGGATGGTTAGATTTTGCTCATGCCTGCCAATATATTCATGCTGATGTTCACAATGAATTAGATCAGAAATATGAGGAACTCAACAAGATGCTTTATTCCTTAATGACCAATTGGAAATCGTACCTCTGACCTCTGTTCTCTGACTTCTGACTTCTGATTTCTGACTTCTGACTTCTGATTTCTGACTTCTGATTTCTGACTTCTGATTTCTGACTTCTGATTTCTGACTTCTGTTCCCTGACCTGCATCTCCAATCACTTTTCTCCCAGCGCATGCCGTAGCTTTTCACGTTTTAGCTCTTCCAACAACGAGAACAATTTTTCCAGCTCTAAGGGTTTGTAGAGATAAGCAAAAGCGCTTAGTTCAAGTCCTTTCTCGACCAACGAGCCCATCTCACCCGCATAGCCTGTAATCAATATTACCGGAAGATAGGGATATTTCTCTCTTATTTCTTGCAATACGTCCAGCCCTGTTATTCCATTGAGTTTCATATCTAACAGCACTACATCTTCTTCTGGTTTAATACCGTCCATTACCCTGAAAGGGTCTGTCTCATAACGGACTTTGATGTTTCTTTTTTGTAATATACCTGTCAAAGTCATGCAAAATTCGTAATCGTCATCAACAATAAAAAT
Organism: Candidatus Methanophagales archaeon; assembly: GCA_017883965.1. GTDB lineage: Archaea > Halobacteriota > Syntropharchaeia > Alkanophagales > Methanospirareceae > JAFNKG01. The sequence goes on from JAFNKG010000050.1 coordinate 7,760, forward strand.
AACATGCTCTCTTTTCAAAGAAGAAAGAAAAGATAGAATCGCCGTGAAGTCAAGAGGTTTGATTAAAACACCAAGTACACCCTGCTCTCGGGCTTGTGATACCAGCGCATCTGTTGAATATGCGGTCATCATTACAACAGGCAGCTCTGGAGCAATAAATTTGATTTTCACAAAAGCTTCAACACCATTTACTTCCGGCATTTTTATGTCCATCAGAACCGCATCAAAAGGACGCAGCCCTACCTTTCTCACCGCTTCTGAACCGCTAAACGCTGTTTCTGCATCATAATCTTTAACACGTAGAATATCTGCTATTGTCTTAGCCATTAGTGGCTCATCATCTACCACTAAGATGCAGAGTTTATCTTCTTCGCTTCCTCCATTCTTAATCTTCTCCATTCCGAATCACTTCATGGATTCTTTATCCGTTTCATTTGCCTCTTTCTTACTCTTATCCATCGCTGTCACCGTCATAGCGGATAAAGGTAAAAATACCGACACTGTTGTTCCTTTGCCCACCTCACTCTGCATTTTAATCTCACCATCATTTGCTTCAACGAGATTTTTGCAAATCAAAAGCCCCAATCCGATGCCCCGCGCTTTTGTTGTAAATAGAGGTTCAAAAAGCTTCTTCATATTCTCCTCCGGGATTCCCACTCCGGTATCAACAAAAGAAACTTCTACCCCTGCTTTCGCCTCTTTCTCCTTTGACATTACAATTATAGCCAGTTCCCCGCCTCCGCCCTCAACTTCGGGCTCGGACATCGCCTGTATTGCATTATTGACAAGGTTATAGAAAACACGCTCTATCTGCACAGGGTCAACGAATATTTCGGGAACGTCATCAGGAATGTCCTTTTTTAGCATTATATTCTCAGGAATGACAAATTTTTCAAGTGCTATCTCCATCACCGTAGAGATATTAACTTCCTGGCGGTCTGGCGGTCGTGTGCGGGCAATGTCCAACAAACCGGATATAATACCTTCTGCGTTTCTCGTTTCATCATTAATTATATCCAGATAGTCCTTTGTGGTCTCGTCAGCCTCTGGCAAGGTCATTTTAAGATAGTAGATTGCATTGCTTATCACGCCCAGAGGTTGCCTGAGTTCGTGTGCGACACTGCCAGAGAGTTTGCCTATTGTAACAAGGCGTTCTGAACTGCGGAGTTTTTCTTCCGCTTCCTTTAACTCGGTTATATCCCTGCCTGTGACATAAATCCCTGATTCACCTTCTGGTGTAGTATATACAGTGCCAGACAAGTTGCAGATTAAAGCTCCTTCTCCTGGTCTATCCGCTGTCAATTCAATATTCCTGACCTTATTCTTCTCAAATATCTGTGCAATAGCTTTCTCAGTAGCTTCCTTCGGCAGATATTCGAAAATGGAAGTGCTAATCAGCTCATTGCGGTTCCTGTTAAAAATCTTCTCAAATGCCTCGTTTACATCCTTAATTTTGCCGTCCTTATCCAGAGTCATCTGGAAATCAGGAGAGCTCTCAATCAGGTGGCGTGTGTAGTCTCGCTCTTTCACTAATTCTTCTGTTCGTTCTTCAACTTTCGACTCCAATTCGATGTTGAGCAACTGCAACGCTTCCTCCGCCTGCTTCCGTGCCTTCTCCAGTTCTATACGGTGCAGTCCAAAAGCGATGTCGCCCGCCAACTCGTAAAACAGCGATTGCTCAACAGCATCAGCCGCCATCTCGGTAGGAATGGAAACACATAGTATGCCGCAGATCCGAGTGTCGTATTCCATACGAACAACCATGCTCGTCCTGCCGCTGTCGGTGCTCATCAGGGGGCAATCGGCACAGTCGGTAGCGATGTCCTCGAACACCTTGACACCGAATTCCTTAAGCGCGTTCTGCCCGCACCGCGTGAACTCGCCTCGCTTCATCATCTCGACGACCGTGGAGAAATTCTCATTCAGTCCGGCATCGGCTGCGGTTAAGAACTCACGGTTTTCGTCCACAAGAGCAATCCACGCCCTGTGGTATCCCCGTGTCTCGACGAGATTATCGCATGCCCGCTGAATCAGACGGTCACGGTCATTTTCCTTTGCTATGAGCTGGTTGACGTTTCGTATCGCACGCAGGACCGCGTTGAGATGGATAACCTTTTCCTGCGCCTTCGCAATTCTCTCACTTAACGTAGCAACTACAAAGAAGACACCTATAAACATAAAAGCTCGAAAATAATCATTGTAAGGATGCACATACTCTCTAGGAAAAGTGTGATGGCTATAAATCAGCAATGCCGCTAAAACTATTGCCACCACCCAACCTTTTCTTCTCCACCACAACGCTGCTAAGATAATCGGAATATAAAAGAAGTGTGTAAAAACAGTGCCGAGCTTAGCTATACTATGAAAATAATAAGTGAGAAAGCAGCAAATACCTAAAAGTACAGCCATTGCCAGAATTTTGTATTTTTCTTTTGATTCGCTCATTGCACCACACGCACCTCTGTTTTACTCGGCGATGTCTTGTATCACAAGTATTACGGGAAAAAGAAATTATTCAACTATAAAAATTTTTCTATTTTTTTCTATCCGCTCAATAAATGAGAACGGCATTCATCATCTATTAATAAATATTGGCAGAAATTGGTCGTGTCTCAAGATCAGTTAAAATTTATAGAGGAACTTGTGATTTGATCAAAATACTTCACTATTTTGCATTTTTCAATTTGCATTCTGCATTTTGCATTTAATTACTCAAAGCCCCGGATATTGAGTAATTACGGACTGATCTCAAGCCCCCGTGGTGTCATATCCATAAGTTTCTTACCGGTAGTGTATGGACTTCCTCTCATCTTGATCGCCTCTATATACCTGCGTCTCACGCCCATCTCCTCCGCGCTTGACAGTATTATTATGCCATCCATCAAATGCGCTATTTCAGCCGGATAATACTCCCCCGGGTTTGTATCCGTGGTAAAAACCGAAGTAATGCCCTTACTCTTGCACAGCGATATGAGCGTGAGTAAGAAATTTTTGTATTCCCACATAGAGTCGAATGCAGACTGATAGCTTGAAACACCGTTTATAACCAAGCGATTCACGCCTTCAAGCGCTTCTTTTAGTTTTACCATGTGCTCATCCGGGACCAAATCAACCACAGGTGCGTATAAAGCACTGACCAAACCCTTATCAACCAGCGATTTGGCGTCAAAGCCGAACCGTTTGGCGTTTCTGCTGACGGTAGCTAAGTTTTCATCCAACGAAATAAACAAACTTTTTTCACCTTCCTTCGCGCCTTCGTTGATGAAATGGAAACCGGCAAGAGACTTCCCCGCACCTATCTCACCTGCTACGAGGATAGCACTGCCCTCCAATACTCCTTCGCCCAGTATCTGCCCTATGCCTTTGATACCCAGACTGATTTTTTTACCACTCACTTTCGCCTCTAATTCCAATTTCAATTTCGGAAATACCTCTATTCCCGCGGTGGAGAATTTGAAAGCGTGCCTTTTTATCGAAATGTCCTGCCCCCTTAACTTAAGCACTTTTATCCATCTCCTTCCTTCTTCCATCGAAAGAAATATGACACCATCAACTAAAGAAGCGATGTAATGCTCGTTCAGGGTTTCCTCCGAGAACACGTCTGTCAAGAACAACTGGAGATTTTTTCTTTTCACGTAAGCGAATAGTGCATGCAAGGCGTCTTTATTCCTACCTGCGAAGCTGAGGAACGAGTCAATAACCACCCTATCCGGCTTGATGGATTCGATATTTTCCTCTATGATACCAAAGACATCCTTCTTCTCCATTAACAGTTCGCCGGCATCAACGAAATGCATGTTTTTGCAGTCTGGGTCGAAAAAGGAAAAAGAAGCGAGATAGTTGTTTATTGAGGTTACAGGTTCTGAAACGGAAGCAATGAATAAACACTGCTCTTTATTCCGTGCGGCGTTAAACAGGCTTTGTAGCACGAGCGTGGTCTTTCCCGTGCCAACACCACCTGCAATAAGTATAGTGGAAGGGCATACGAACCCGCCACCGAGAATCTCATCTAATCCCACCACTCCGGAACTCATTATCTTTTTCATGTTACCACTCCTTGTATATTCAATTTTATCCCGGTTTGGTCTATCGAAATCTCAAAACGTTTACCTGTAACGCTCTCAAACTTGTCAAGTAGCTTGAATATCCTTCTGTCCACATATACACAATCTCCTACCTTCTTTTGTTCAACTTGAGTGTTGGTCTTTTCTTCGTTTTCAACTCCGACTTCCTCTTTCGCTTCCTTTGTCAGGGACCAGAGCTTTGTAGGACCTATCTTCTCGCAATTGACTAATCCCTTGCCTTTAAGACCTTCGAGATATTTCAAAGCGGTCGCTTTACTCATACTTGCTCGTTCAACCACTTCAGTTGTGCTCAATTTCCCCGCTTCGAGGATTTCGAGCAGATGTTTCTCTCGCCAGAGCATTTACCCTCTTTCATATATAACGCTCTCATCTATAATATATTTTTCTACATTCCACCTTTTTATTGCGCATATGGTATAATTTCTTTCATATTATCATATAATATGACATTCTTCTATTGTTATTTTTTGTTCACCATTACTCCCCGTGCCCGTGTTTTCAGATTCTCATCCCTCAATAACTTCCGATAACAACTTCCTCTTCTTCACGCTGCAATTCCCCTTCCGTTTTTACCTTCATCAACTCTCGCACGGCTTGTGCCAATTCCTTCCACGTAAAGGTGGGATTCCCATTCTTCATAATGTATCTGTCCGCGCCTTTCTTCCAGGCTGCCTCTATAATTTCCGGGTCCTCTATCCCGCTGAAGAAAACAAAAGGGATGCTGCCCCTCGTTTCTCTCACTTCTTCCAGAAATTCGAGTCCATCCATTCCCGGCATCCTGCAATCAGAGATAATCACATCAAAGCGCCCTTTTTCGAGTTTAGTCAACGCTTCTTCTGCGGAATCCACGCTGGTGATTTCAAATTCGCCTTCCCTTCTCAGGAATATCTGTGCTAACTTCAATACCTCTGGTTCGTCGTCCACATGCAAGACACGTATCCGCACAGGGTTAAAGGATTCCATATTTTATCCGCCCTATTTTAATCTCTAACATAATAAGTCCAAAAGGAAGATATATATAGTTAACTAAAGGATAACATTCCGTTCAATAATTAAACCAGTTTTTAAAAATTTTTGTTATTATTCTATATTTTAGTTTGAATTAATGGTATAAAAATTGAAGTGTTTATTCATATTTCAAAACGCAACTTTATTATCTTAGAGAACATTGCAATTCCATCACTGAAAATTTTTACTTTTGTTCCCGCGCCTCCTTTATCCTCCCATCTCACCGGTATCTCCTTGATATTATAGCCCTTCCTTTGTGCTCGCACAAGCATCTCAGTATCCCAGAACCAGTGCTCGTCCTTTATTTCGTTCAGGATACGTATTAGGGAATCTTTTCTGAAGGACTTGAACCCGCATTGATGGTCGCTTATCCCGGACTTCAGAATTTTTCGCACGAGGAAATTGAAAACCTTACTCATCGCAGTGCGCTTAAAAGACCGCTTCACTTCCTTTCCCTTCTTCATTCTCGACCCGGTTGCGAACTCGTATTTCTCTTTTTCTATCGCTTCTATTAATGGCTTTAAATATACCAAATCGGTGGAGAGGTCAACGTCCATATAAACTAAAATTTCACCGTTAGCGAGTTTAAAAGCGTGATTAAGCGCTTTTCCTCTGCCCAATCTCGATTCACTGTGCATAAGCCTGACGAAAGAACTTTCGGATGCTATTCGACTCGCTATTTCTGCCGTGCCGTCAGTGCTTCCGTCTTCTGCAATGATTATATCATACGATGATGAGAAATCGGCTAACGCATTCTTCGTCTGCCTCACTGCATCCTCTATCCTTCCTGCTTCGTTATGCGCCGGGAGCACAACTGATATTTCTATTTTTTCTTCTGCCTCTTCCGCTTCTTCGTGCATTTTCGGTTCGAGTCAACATATTAAGATAAAGTAGATACGGTCGAACCAATCAGAAGGAGATGTCTTCGACTGACTTGTTTTTTATTTCTGCAAACCAAAATATCCTGCTTTGATTTCCATGCTATTGCCACTTCTTTATCTGGATATTTTTTTCTAATTTCGTCATATACTTTGGTCGGATTTAAGCCCTTCCAGACTACTTTGTCATCAACTGAAATTTCATATTCAAACCTTTTTTCCATTTTCATCGCCTCTTATTTATTCTCCTTTTACTTTTATGTAAATGAATTGTTTGTATTAAAAATGTGTATATCAAAATTCAATAAATGTCTTTCTAACGAGTTCTTCTAAGTTTTCTCCTTTATTTATTACAAGATTCTTTTCCTTTCCGTCCTTTTTAACTGTAAGATACACTTCGGGAATTTCTTCTTTTATTCCAAATAAGCCCTTTATTATTCCAGCAAAAATGTTTTGCGTTTTTTCATCGCTAAGGGCAACATATCCAAAGTTTTTAAACCATATTACAACCGAAGTTTCACCCTTTTTTATTGCTACCTTTCTTATCTTCTGTTCCCACCATAATTGAACGCTTATCTGTATTTCATCATCCATTTTTTACCTCGCGACCATAAGCACTCCAATTACCGTCTTACTATCTTTTATCTCTCCCCTCTTTATCATGGCTAATAACTCCTCCAAAGGCACAAACGTTATCGAAAGCTCGGCTTCGGCGTCAGAAACTTTCTTCAGCCCACGTGCTTTGAAGACGTGTATTATCTCGCTACTAAAACCCGGCGAGGGGTAATATTCTATCAGTTTGTCCAATTTCGATGCTTGAAAACCGGTCTCCTCGATTAGTTCACGTTTAGCACATTCCTCTGGCGACTCGCCTTCTTCAAGTGTGCCTGCTGGTATCTCTAACGTTTTACGTTCAACCGCTTTTCGGTATTGCTCCACTAACAATACCTCTTCGCCCTCGTTCATCAAAGGAACAATAGCTGCCGCACCCGGATGCACGACAATTTCACGCATTTTTCTCCTGCCATCCGGCAATGAAACGGTATCAACCCTTAACTGAACAACTTTTCCTTTGTATATCTGCTTACTTTCAATTGTCTTCTCTTCTTTCATGGGGATATATTTAGGAGAAAGCTAATTAAAACAGGAATGAATCTATTTAATCATCCTCAAGAACCTCTTTCACCTTCTCCGCCAATATTTTATTTATCACTTTTCCATCCACTTTTCCACGCAATTCCTTCATCACAACGCCCATCAACGGTCCCACAGCCCTTGCACCCTTCTCACGTATAAAATCCGTCTTCGAGTTCACTATATTCTCTATGAGCTTCTCTACTCCCTTTATGTCCACACTAAGCCCGATTTCTTCTATTGCCTTACCCACACTCGTCTCAGGCTTGTTCGCCAGGAATTTCAAAATATCCGGTATTGCTTCCTTCCCAAACGCATTCGATGCGAGTTGCTCGAACGTATCCAAGAAATGACGGTCTTCCAACGTTTCCACTTCTATTCCTTCCTGCATCAACTCTGCTAACGCATCCGTAAGAGTTCTGACCACTAACGTTGCGGGTATGTTCTCATACGAATCCATTATGCGTTCAAAAAGCGCGAAATTAACGTTCCGGGAGATTTTATCCGCGAGTTCGTCATTTAAGCCGAACTTTTCCTTGTATCTCGCTTTGCGGTGCTCAAAAGTCTCAGGAAGCTTACTCTTTATTTCTTTCAGCCTTTCTTCATCTATATCTACCGGTGGCACGTCTGTTTCTGGATACATCCTCGCTGCACCGGGCAGAGGTCGCATATAAGCGCTGCTCCCGTTTGGCAATGCTCTTCTCGTCTCTTTTGGTATTTCTCGCATCGCTTCCTCCGCCCTTCTCAGCACTGCTTTCATCGCATCCTCCGCACGTTCTCGCTCCGCTGCAACGATTACCACGCAATCATCTTCAGTAGCGTCAAAAGTTCTCTTCAGACGCTCTACCTCTTCCTCGCTTATACCATACGCCGGAAGCTCATCGGTATGCATCAGACCTACGCCATACTTATTTGCGAAATCCGCTAATTCACTGCCAAACCTTCTCCCTGGTTGTATTTCTGTTCCAAGTATCCCGGAAAAACCACGCAGGCATACCCCAAACACTTCCCCACCTGCTTTTTTTATTACCTTTGAAGAAGTAGCGTCAAATATGCCCGATAAATCTTCAATTCGATGCTCAACCTTCGCTTCTCTTTTTTTCAACGCATCTTTTAGCTCTATAAGCTTTAACTGTCGAACGATTTCGTTTTTCACTATTTCTCCTATCAGCCTCAAGTTCTGAACGCCCTTTATCTCCACACGAGCGCCGCCTTCTATTGAAATGTTTATGTCCTGCCGGATTGTTCCTAATCCTCGTTTCACCTTACCTGTGGAGCGCAATATCATGCCTAATTGCTCTGCTACTTTCCTCGCCTGCTCTACCGTCCTTATATCAGGAGCAGTGCCTATTTCTACAAGCGGTATGCCCAATCGGTCTAAGGAATAACCAACGGCGTCGCTTTCTGCTTCGATCTTCTGTGCCGCATCTTCTTCTAAGCAAAGCGAATCAACCTTAACAGGACCCTCTTCTGTCGAGAGCCGACCATCTGTCGCAACTAACGCAGTTCTCTGGAATCCACATGTATTAGACCCGTCAATCACAATTTTTCGCATCGTATGAACCTCATCCACCGGATTCATGTTCAAAAGCAGTGCAACTTCCAACGAAATGTCAATGGCTTCACGGTTCAATTCCCTCGGCGGTTCTTCGTCATTTTCCACCAAACAGGTGCTGTCGTACCCTTTATAAACAAATGTCCTGCTGTATTTCTCTTCCTCAAGCGCCGCTTCGTCCACTTCGCCCATTTCGCTCTTTGACGCTCTCAGATACCGTTTAAAGGAGAACATGGAATCCTTCTTCTCCCTCAACGTGGTGGGGCATTTGCAGAAGAGCTTTGTCTTTGTATCGAGCTGCTGGTGTATTTCCAAGCCTGCTTTCAGTCCTGTTTTATGGTAGTCTATTTTCATGGGTGATTATAGCTTTACAACCTCGCTTTTATTTTTGTAGAATCTAAGGAAATCTCCATAAACTGGCAGTTCCTCTTCTAATATCTCCATAAACTTATCAAATGAGATACTCATCGTGTGTGGCATAGTGATTTTATCGGTGTTTCTATTATAAGTATTTTTGATTGAATACTTTGCTTCTTTTGGACATCGTGAAAACTTCTCCTCTATTTTAATCGTATTCTTTCGATACTCTTCAGTATCTCTTCCAATCGAACTTCTTCGGAAGGTAATATTTCGCTTTTTGTATGAATATGGAAAGGGAAAGTCTCGATTTCTCTATAATGCGGTGCGTTGTCCCATCGCATAATTAAACCGTTTTCATTCATCCAGTGATACCTATATTTTTCTCTCGCTATCTTCCCTCTTGACACCGCAACATACTCAAATCCATGCAAGACAGAACCATCTTTGAGGGTTATTTCGAGGATTATCTGCCCGACAAACGACCCGATAATCTCTTTTTTCACTCTATATCCTTCAACGAAAGGAGAAGCATTGAGAACAGCTTTCAAATTCGAAAAATAAGAATAAATCATCTCTCCATGAGAACCCTCTGCCTTTTTTCCACCCTGTTATAACTGTCCGCATAGGCGTACCATTCAAAGAAATCCAAATCGTCCCCCATCTCCCCACTGTCGAATTTTTTGACAAATTCGTCAGATTTTAGCGAATATCTCTCCTCAAATATTTCCATTTCTTTTTTATACCGCTCTTTCTCCTTCTCCAGCATGTCTATCTCTTGCTCAATCAACTTTTTGAGCGTTTCTTTGATAAACACCTCTTCATTTTCACTTAACCCTTCGGAGATGTATCTTCCCAGTATTTTTGCATATTCTACAGCCATTTTTTAAAAGGTGTATTTATCACCTTAAATAGTTTTTGTTTTGTGGGATAAAAAGATTCATGTTCACTGTCCATTGAATTTTTGCATAGCTCTCAGGCACGTAAATTGTTGCACTTTACCGCCTCTTAAACCTCTTCTCTATTTCTTTCTGGCTTAACCGAATCATCGTTGGTCTTCCATGCGGGCATGTATAAGGTATCCTTGCGTTCCTCAACCCCTCCACTATCTCCCGCATACCGTCATAAGACAACTTCTCACCTGCCTTTATACTTGCTTTACAAGCTGCGGTGCTGAACAAAACCTTTATTCGCTCCTCCTTTTTGCCACTTTCTTCCACTAACCGCTCTATTACCTCTGTTATCTCCTCCTCACTTATCATACCGTGAAAAACTACTGGTATCGCCCTTATAATATAACCGTCTTCGCCAAACCGCTCTATATCAAATCCCATATCTCTAAGTGCTTCCTCGTTCTCTCTTATTAAATAGAGTTGATGTGGACTGAGTTCAGGCACGTAAGGTCTTAAAAGCGCTTGCTTATCTATCCTTCTACCATGATTCTTAATCAACCTCTCGAAGTTTATTCGTTCAGCCGCAGCATGCTGGTCTATCATAATCACATCGTCCACTTCACTCTGTGCTATGATATAACTATCGAGGACTTGATATAAAGGAGCGGAACGTATGTCCAAACCGCCATCTTCTTCCTTTTCGCCGAGCTCTGCTACATCTGCTTGAAAGGAAGTTTGCACATTCACGTGCGCTTTTTTCTCTCTCTGGAGACCAAAGAAATCAACAGCTTCAGCCCCTGCTTCTACACTCTTTTCTCGCTGAACAACTTCGGGAATTAAATCTGCATGGCGTAACGTCGTGGACACCGAGTTCGCTATAAAATGAAAAACGTCATCAGTGTGGTAAAAACTTATTTCATACTTCTTTGGATGTATATTTACGTTTATTTCGTTTGGGTCAATGGAAAGAGAAATAACGGCAAAGGGATAAGCGTGCTTTGGTAACAAAG
>JAFNKG010000126.1 GCA_017883965.1 Candidatus Methanophagales archaeon
GTTCGGAAATCTCGTATTTTGGACTTGTTCAATTGGCATCTATTATGATGCTGTGGAGGGTTTTGGGATGAGGTCATTAGAAAAAAAGATTTGGGGAACAATTTGGAGCAAATGCTACCCTCAAAGGTTCTTCAATTGACTGATGAAACAAGGGGAACTTTTCGTCAAAAATTAGTTAAATTTTATAGCAGAGTTCCCGAAGAAGAGGGGTGCATTACCTGATTCTTACAACTAAAAACTGTTAAATACGGTGTATGTAATTTTTGACCATACCCAAACATTAACACCTTCTTTTTGTTCATGCGATCACTATTTTGAGCTCTTTATCCTTTTCCAATCCGCCACAACCACCACAACCCCGGCAATCAATGCAGATACTATCTCCTGAATAAGATACATCTTTGAACTAAGAACTATTCCATAAGAGCCAAATAAAACAAGCGTGTTGTGTGGAATAGCGATTGATTCAAAGATTTAAAAAGCCACAGCAAAGAAGTCCGAGGATATAACAAGCATCCTTTCCGATATTCTTTCGCCTTCAACGCAGGATAAAGCAGTCCAAAATATAACTATCAAACACGCTATGGCTATTATCAATCTAATAGGAACATAAAGCGGATTCCAATCCCATAAGTAGTTGTAAATAGGACTTAAATCTGCGAACCGTCCATATATCCTGGCAGCTATGAAGGTTGAAAGCACATCGTAGGTTAGCATGATAACTGCACAAAATAACGGCGAGGTGAGTTGTGATTGTGCATGTTTCCTCTATGGTGGCTTTATTTTGAAAAAGGTTTATAAAAAGGTTTGTGATTCACTTCTGGAAGATTATTAATTTAACAAAAGGAATTATTTTATTAACTAAAAGTTAATGAATATTAATGATGTTTTCCTTATTTGAGTTTGATATGTTTCTACCATGAAGATTAAACAAAGTTAGAAAACCGTTCCTCCTCTTAATAGACTTACAATTAAAAGAAAAAATGTTATGAATATAGCCAACGCTGTTATTCCAAGACAGGACGAAAATACTCCTAGCGAAGGAAATAAAATAACGATAATCGAAAATACCCAAGCTATATTAAAAAGAAAAAATGGAAAACCCGCTGTTAACATTACCTCTGATTTTTGTTCTTGTTGACGTATCTGAAAATTGAATATAGCGAATAGTAGGCTACTTGCTACACAGCTATGCATCAATAGTAGATACTGAACTGGGAAATCGCTCATATCCTATCTCCTTACCATATTCATTGATTGGTGTAAAGACATTGTCGATATTTTCGAGAGTGACGGGGTTCGCTACATTCCAAAGCGCTTCAAACTTTTCGCACAGTCCTCTTTGAGTCCCCGGAAAGAGATGTTTAACACATAACCCCTTCGGTATTTTACTTCCTACGTGACTTTCCTCGATATGCGCCCAATCCTTGTCTATAATAAGTAAGTGCATTTCTTCTCTTTCTTCTAAGATTCTCAATTCAATTGCTTTCTTGTCAATCATTTCTTTTACTATCTCCTTTGATAGCACATCAACATTTGCCCTTTGTGTCATATGACACCTGGTTCATGAAGGCATCTTTCTCTATAAATAGGTGATGCACATGAATCGG
>JAFNKG010000127.1 GCA_017883965.1 Candidatus Methanophagales archaeon
GCCCAGTATGGGGACCCAAACCCAAGTGTCTTTCTCTCGGATCACGTCCGTGTTCTCGTAAAGCGTCACGTCTTCTGTCCCCACGATCCTCACTATGGTTCCCTTTGGCAGGATGACAATGTCGTTGTCTACGCACTCCAATTCGTTGTCCTTGGGTACCTTTATCGTGGGCGCGAAACCCGCGAAGCCTGAAGGCACGGTTATCCGGACGTTATCAATCGCTGCTGGTCCGGCGTTGGTGATGGTTATGGTCAGAATCATCGAAGTGCTGCCCTTGACGGTAGATTCATCGATCTCGGGTGTTTGATTGTGTGCTGCACTAACGGTGGTTGTCGATATTGCAAATGCCATCGAAATTATCGTCAATGCTGCGATCGCTATTGCTATATGTTGTTTCACTTAATTCCTCCTCTTTTGTACGGGCTGAACTCTAACAGGGGCGTATATAAATCTTGCCTTTAAGGGGTGCTACGCCGAAAATAAGCTGTTTCCTGCCTCCTTTTGCCCAAAATTATCGTTGAAAGATGGTGTCGGTATCGGCAAATGACGTAATGCTGCGGATGACGTTGGAACATTTTTCACCCTCCGAAGGGGCAACGCTTTTTAGCAAGGGGAGAATTGTGTTTGGGGACCGGACGCCAGAAACCGGCCCACGTTCATGAATCATCGTCTGGAAAAATCGCCCCGCATGCTAGTGCGGTCTTTCACCGGACGTTAAAAAGTGGGAGACGGTTGGCGAATCCCGGCCCCCCATAAGGGTGGTGGGATCAAATTCTGCACGCGAGTATCTTCCCATTCCCAGCGTTTCGGCTCGCTCTATGCTGGTCCCCTCCCTCTTTTCCTCGACTTTTTTGGGCCTTCCCTTGGGGCCGGGATCTCCTCGAGCTTCACTATCCTGATCCCCCCGCCCGAGATCTCGAAGAAGCTCATGTAGTCGCTGTGCCCGGTCCCGCGCATCTTCCTCACCTCTAGCGCCCTAGTCCGGGTCAGCCCGTCCCCCTCGTAGTACAGGACGATCACCCCGTCCGCCACGTACTCCTCGACGCCGAGCCTGCTGAGCCCCTCCTTCCCCTCCTCTATCTCGGATGTCATGATCGAGGTGCAGCCGAGCTTGTTGAGTTCCCGTTGCAGTCTTGCCAGCCCAGACCTGAACGCGAGCTTGTCTGGGAAGAGCATCGAGAACTGCCCGAGGCCGTCTAGGGCCAGCCTCCCGGCTTTTCTCTCCCGCACTACCTCGATGATCTCCCCAATCATGTCCTCGCCCTTCGCCCCGACCCTCTTCCCGAACTTGGTTACCCTGTCGAGCGTGCCCCCCATGAGCTCTAGGTTCCCTTGGTTCTCTAGGACCTTCAGGCGCCAGCCGAAACTCCCCATCTCCTCGCAGAGGAACTCCGGCTCGCGCTCGAACGAGACGAAGACCCCGGGCTCCCCGTGTTCCGTGATGCCCTTGTAGATGTACTGCATCGAGAGGATCGTCTTGCCGGTGCCGCACTTCCCGGATAGCAGGGTGCAGCTCCCCCTCGGCAATCCCCCGCCTATCAGCCTGTCGAGCCCGGGTACGCCGGTCTTTACCCTCATTGGACCACCCATGCCTACCCCCCTTCCAAGTA
>JAFNKG010000051.1 GCA_017883965.1 Candidatus Methanophagales archaeon
ACTACACAAACATTCGTCGGTGCAAATGACTGACAGAGCGTGCATTGATAAAATTCATCCACATCCTCATCGTGAAGTCCCCTCGCTCTCATGTCCCTCGCTTCGTATATCCTGTTCGCTTCCTCTAACCTCCTTACCATCTCTTCTTCATCCGTTATATACGTAGCATCCATTTTCTCGATGAACGGAAGTTCTGCCTTGAAAAGCATTATCGTCGCTCTTCCTATCTGTTTCAGTGATTTTAGTCTCTTCTTTACTGCTTCCTTGCTTATCCTTACCCAGACTTCTGCCCTCTGATTGAGATGCATATATCCCTGTATATATCCCTGATACTCGTGATTCCTCCTTTCTATAACAGCCTCAAGGTCTTTTTCTATCTGTTCTCCATATACCCTGTATATCATTGCATACGCATACGTACCGCCTTCTTCCATCCCATCCAGGTCTGGTCCTATTAGACTAACCTCGCCATCTTTTATGTTCTCTGGCTCAGGTTCAAAGAAAACAAGCTCGAATCCCGGTTTATCCAGTCCACCTAACTCCACGTACATCCCGGCTTTTCTTATCCTTTCGCCCTCATACATGGGGTTTATATCGAAAGGGAACTTCTCCTCCACTTCTGCTTCTCCCATTTTTATCTTTTATCCGTCTCTGGATACTTCTTAAAGTAATAGTCTTTAAAAAGGTTTATATAAAAAGCTCGAAAAGACCTTAAGATAATGAGCAATTGTCAATAATTATCACTTCAATAATTTAACAATTTCAATAATAGCACTTTTTGTGCATGAAGCCGGTTCTCAGCTTGCTCAAATATCACAGAGTTATCGGAGTTCATCACCTCCTCTGTTATTTCCTCTCCTATATGCACCGGCATGCAGTGCATTATTATAACGTCTTCCTTTGCAACCCGCACCAAATCCTCGTTTAGCTGATAAATTTTTAAATCTTTCTTCCTTTTCTCACGCTCTTCCTCGTCTCCCATTGATACCCATACATCGGTGTATAGCACATCGGCATCAACAGCAGCTTCTTCTGTTTTTTCACTTATTTCCACCTCACAACCCATTTCCTTCGCTTTTTCTACTATCCCCTCAGCAGGCTCGTATCCCTCTGGACACGCCACAGACATATTCATGCCCGTAATCGCAGCACCACCGATTAAAGAGTTGCATACGTTATTCCCCTCTCCGACCCACGCTACTTTAACACCCGCAAATTTTTTCTTATACGCCTTTATCGTCATCAGGTCTGCCAGCGTCTGACAGGGATGCTCCAGATCAGTTAACCCGTTTATTACTGGAATCGAAGCATATTCCGCAAACTCCTCCACCGTATCATGCCGGAATGCTCTTATCATAACTGCATCAACGTAAGAGGAAAGCACTATCGCCGTTTCTCTTATCCTTTCCCCTCTTCCCAACTGTAGCTCGTTCCAATTTAGACTTATCACATTCCCGCCTAACTCCTGCATCGCCACCTCAAAGGATACACGAGTGCGAGTAGAAGGTTTCTCGAAAATCAATGCTAATGTCTTGCCTTCCAGGTACTTTCTCGTTTTTACGCCTTCTCTTCGCTCCCTTTTCAGCTTCAGCTCTTCCCCTTTTTCTATTATCGCTTCTATTTCCGCAAGCGAAAGGTCAAATATCGAGATGAGACTCATAATTATAAGAAGTATAATTATAAGTGAATTTAAAGGATCTTCGACACTATATAAACTTTAACTCTTCCATTTTTACCAAGAATCTTCCCGAGCCCGTAGCAGGGTCGAAGATAAATGTATGAGTTATATAAAATTTTCTAAATTTTAGTATTAGTGCCTGAAGTAAGCAGTATGCATTGATAGAAAGTAAATGTTAAAGCTTTGTGATTCTTCTTCCATGCATTGGTAACAAAACAGTAATTCGCCTATGAATGTATCTATACATGGCAACCATACTGCTACCTTTTTTATGTTACCCACTCCAATTTCTATCATAAATGTAAGATGAAAGCAGAAGAGGAAATATTCAACAAAATAATTGATGCTATTCAGGACATCGGTGAAACTGGTGCAACCATAGACGAGATATCGAAGGCGGTGCCCCTCGAAAGGCATACGCTGTCCAAATATATGAATCACTTGCGCGCTGATGGGCGCGTCTCTTACAAGCGAATAGGGAGAGCGAAGGTATGGTTCGTGAGTAAAGCGCCCTTGCAGCATATCTTCAGGTTAAGCGAAGAAGAGAAGACCTATACCGAGAAGATTTTCTCTCACATTCTCTCCGATATGCCCGAAGGCGTTCTGATTCTCGACTTTGATTATAATATCCTCTTCATGAACCGGTATTTGACCGCTCTTTTTGGCGATTGCATC
The DNA here is from genome assembly GCA_017883965.1 of Candidatus Methanophagales archaeon. Lineage (GTDB taxonomy): Archaea > Halobacteriota > Syntropharchaeia > Alkanophagales > Methanospirareceae > JAFNKG01. The sequence continues at coordinate 2,354 of JAFNKG010000051.1, forward strand.
GGGCAAAAATATTATCGTGCCTTCTTCGGCTCTTCTCAGGAACCCAGCGGAATAGTGGAGGTTATTGAAGGAAAGGCAGAAGAAGTTGAGAGCCAGGTGGAAGATAAAGAGGAGCGAATACTGGACATCAAAGCAAGGAGAGTGGAAAATCCTGACGGCTCCTTCTCCATCATCGCTATCATCCGCGACGTCACCGAAAAGGTGATGTATGAGAGGCGAATAAAAAATCTCTCGGAACTGCACCGTCTGCTCGGAGAATCGGTTAACAGGTCTTATACCATTGACCAATTGTGTTCCACGATACTAAAAAACTTGCGAGATATAATCGGGTTCGATATGGGCGATATATTGATTTACGATCCGGTTAATGATATACTTTCCAGTTATGCTCTGATAGGTTACTCACGTGAAGAAACCAGTGAAGCGGAGGAATGGAAAAGAGGAATGGCATTGGAAGCAATCCACCGTAAGGAAGCCTTCTTTTTCGATTCCACCGAAAAAGGCATGGATGAGAATGAACTTGCCCGAACCGCTTCCAACTTAGCCGATGAATATAATCTTCAAGAGGTGTATGCAATTCCTCTGAAAACCAAAGGGGAGATTCACGGTGCACTACTAATATTTACTAAAAAGGGAAAGATGCTTTCAAAAGAAGATAGAGGTTTACTTGAAGGCGTATCAGAAGCGATTGCTGGCGGTATTGCAAAAATTAAGGCTGAAGAAGAGTTAATACTTAAAGCTAATGCTTTTGAAATTTCTCTCAATCCAGTTCTTATGGCTGATATGGAAGGTAAACTAACTTATGTGAATCCCGCTTTCCTGAGGGTATGGGGCTATGATAGGGAGGAAGAGGTTTTAGGACGACCATACGCAGAGTTCTGGAAAGTTGAAACAGAAGATGTTGTAACTGCGGTGCGGGAAAAAGGGAGCTGGGAAGGGGATTTGATTGCTTTGCGAAAAGACGGTTCAGAATTCAATGCTCGATTATCCGCTTCACTAATAATAGGTAAAAAAGGACCTCTTCAATTGATTGCTGTCGCCGAGCCTGAAAATGAAAATCGAAAGTTTTAAGAGAGGATAGTCACCTATAAAAAAATAGGAACAATAACAATGACCGGAACTGAAACGGTTATGATTGTGGATGACGAACCGGATGTTCTGCTCTCGGTAGCGCAAATTCTGGAAGCAAACAATTATAGAGCAATTAAAGCAAAAGATGGGCATGAGTGCTTGGACAAATTAAAGGAAGAAATCCCCGGTGTCATTCTGCTGGATATAATGATGCCCGGCTTGACTTCTAAGGAAATATTGGGGATGATAGAGAAAGACAGTAGATTGGCAAAGATAAAAATTATATTTCTGACTGCCGTTCATTTGCTGGAAGCGGAAGAAGAGGAGTTGCTTGATTCGAACCAGGTTGTAGATTTTATAGAAAAGCCGTTTGCGGTAAGAAGAATGCTTGATTCGATTGCGAGAGCGATAAAAGAATGAGGTTTTGATGGAAAACGGACACCCCCTTGTAATCATAAAGGACGTGAGTAGAATTCGTGTATTACTTTTCATAATATTAGCATGTGTCATTTTAACTTTTTATGTCAGCTTTTTCGTGAAACAAGCAATTGTATATTCGCATTTTTTCTATATTCCCATTCTCTTAGCAGGCGTGTGGTATCACCGGAAGGCGGTTTACGTTGCTCTATTTCTCGGTTCAATCCATATTCTTGTAACATATCTCATCCTGGGGCATTCCTTCGTCATGACAACCGTTGAAAGAATGATTTTTTTTGTAGCTGTGGCGTATGTTGTTGGAGTTATCAGCGAGAAGGAGGCTAAAGTGAGGGCTGCTTATCAGGTGCTGGTGGTTGAGAAAAGAGCAGAAGAGGAGCTGCGGAAGAAGGAGGAGAAATATCGCTCCCTCGTAGAGTCCACTGATGACTCCGTATATTTAGTGGATAGGGATTGCAGGTATCTGTTCATGAACGAAAAACATCTATCAAGGTTGGGGCTGGCAAGAGGAGAATTTCAAGGACATCTATACGGCGATTTTCATTCACCAGGGGATGCGAAACGGTTCGCTGATAAGATTAACCACACTTTTGAGACCGGGATATCGGTCCAGCACGAATACAGGGACAGCGAGGGAAAATGCTACCTGAAAACACTAAGTCCTGTTAGAGACCCAAAAACTGGTATGGTAACGGCTGTAACGGTTGTTTCAAAAGACATCACCGGGCTGAAGCGCACGGAGAAGGAACTGAGAGAAACGAGAGATTATTTGGATAATATTATTGCGAGTTCTGCGGACACGATTACGGTCGTGGACATGGATGGTATTGTGCGAGACTGGAATAAGAGTGCAGAGGGCATCATGGGTTATCGTGCGGATGAGGTAATAGGGACATCCAACAGGAGATTTTTCGCGGAGCCCGAAGAAGCGGACAGGATAATGGAACGTGTGCAGAGCGAAGGAGAGATTAGAAACTATCGGACACTCGTGTTGAGGAAGGATGGAAAGCCTGTTCATATCAGCATGTCCGCGGCATTGTTGAGGGACAAAAATGGCGTGCCGATTGGCACTGTCCGTGTGAGCAGGGATATAACAAAAGAAGTGGAGCTGGAGGAGCGGATAAAAGAAGAGCGGGACAACCTGAATTTGATATTTGAAAGCATGGCTGATGGTGTGTATCTCTTCTCAGAGGACTACGAAGTAGAGTTTATGAACAAAGTTTCGCGTGATAAGTTTGGAGATCAGGTCGGTGGTATTTGCTATAAAGCGTTTCATGACAGGGAGGAACCATGTCCTCTATGTAAATATTCGGAGGTAATGAAAGGAAAGACAGTGAGGTGGGAGTGGCACTCTCGCAGGATGAATAAGACTTATGACATCATTGAGACACCTCTGAAGAATATTGACGGAACTATATCAAAATTAACGATATTTAGAGACGTCACCGAGCAAAAGCGAGCGGAGGAGAAAATTCGAAAGCTCAACCGGGAGCTGGAGTTGCAAGTGGTGGACCTGGAAGAGGTGACACGGATGAAGACCGAATTCCTGTCCCTAACATCACATGAATTGAGAACCCCTATGACACCCATGAAAGCGCAATTAGAAATGCTACAGGAAGGATATAAGGGAAAAATGAGCGAGCAACAAACAGAGAGCATAGTGGTCGTTCTCAGAAATCTAACGAGGTTGAATAATTTGATTGAAGACATCCTTGATATTTCAAGAATAGAAGCAGGGAGAATCATGATGTATTTCGAGTCTATGAGTATCAATGATGCAGTTAAGGAAGCAATAATAATGCAAGAACCTTTCGCTGAGGAAAAAGGTCTTAAGATAAGAGCGAGATTTGCCGAATTGCCGACTATAATTGGCGATCCCGAAAGATTAAGGCAGGTAATAAGTAATTTATTAAACAATGCAATTAAATTTTCGGAAAAATCATCAGAGGTGGTCGTCGAAACCAGGCAAGTGGACGAAAATGTTCTGTTTTGTATAACAGATTATGGTATTGGAATTTCAAATGAGGACAAAGAGAAATTGTTCAAACCATTCTCGCAAATTGACACTTCTATGGGACGGGAACATGGGGGAAGTGGTTTAGGATTAGCCATCGCTAAGGGAATCATTCAAGCGCATAATGGTAAGATATGGGTGAAAAGCGAGTTGGAAAAAGGCTCGACTTTCTATTTCTCTATACCAATAAACCAGAAAATTGTCGAAAAAGATGCTCCTTATATTGGCTAAACCGGATCGGGTACCGTAAGGCACAAGGCAATTGGAAAAAAATGAACGCTTTCTCTCTGCTCAACGCCGGGATTCAAGAGGTATTAGGAAAGACATTTTCTATACCAACGGAACCGCAGGAATTAGGTATCCCACTTATTTTAGAGGGTAATGACGTGTTGCTCATAGCACCTACGGGTTCTGGTAAGACAGAAGCGGCTGTTCTCCCTGTCTTCCACAAGATACTGGAAGATAGGGCGAGGAATAGGACGGAAAAGGGTTTCTATGCTCTTTATATCACGCCTTTACGTGCTTTAAACCGTGACATGCTTTCGAGGTTAGAGCGATGGGGTGAAGAACTTGGCATTAACATAGAAGTAAGGCACGGGGACACCAGCACGTATGCAAGGAGAAGACAAGCCCTGAAGCCTCCTGATATGCTTATCACCACGCCGGAAACGATACAGGCGATAATTCCAGGTGCGAGGTTGAGAGAGAACTTGAAATCCGTGAAGCATGTGATAATAGACGAAGTGCATGAATTAGCGAATTCTAAACGCGGTGCTCAGCTTGCAATTGCGTTAGAGCGAATAACAGAACTCGCAGGCAGTTTTCAGCGAATATGTCTGTCCGCAACGGTTGGAAACCCGGAAGAAGTAGCGATGTTCTTCGCCTGCCATAAAAAGATGCAGGTGGTGAACGCGGTTTCCACAAAAACGATAGAAATAGCGGTTTTAAGCCCCGAAAGGACGGAAAAAGACGTGATGACTGCAAAATTAGCCGTTGACCCTGAGGTGATTTCACATGTGAGAACCATAAGGGACGTGGTGAAAGAGGATAAGAACAAATCGAGTTTGATATTTGTAAACACGAGAAGAGCGGCGGAGATGCTTGCTTCGCTTATAAACAAGTTTGAGAGCGGGTTAATCGGTGTTCATCACGGCTCACTGTCAAAGGAGATGAGGATAGAAGCCGAGGAAAAACTTAAAAGAGGGGAGATAAAAGGGCTTATTTGCACCAGTTCAATGGAATTAGGGATTGACATCGGCTCGATTGATACGGTCATTCAGTATGCATCGCCAAGAGAAGTTACGAGGTTAGTGCAAAGAGTGGGTCGTGCCTCGCATTTTTTTCAAAAAACTTCTAAAGGCAAGGTAATTGCACTTACTCCGGACGACGTGGCAGAATCGGTGGTGATTGCAAAGAGAGCGAAGGCGGGGGAAATAGAGGATATAAAGCTGAAGGAGGGCTCATTGGATGCCTTAGCGAATCAAATTTGTGGTGTGTTACTGGACTTTGGTGTGATTTCGCTGGATAAACTTCATTTACTGATAAAAACGGCGTATCCTTTCCGGAATATCTCTTTTGAGGCGATGATGCGCGTGATAGCGCAGTTAGAGGAGGAAGGGTTGGTAAGAAGAGATGGGGAAAGGATAAGGAAGAGTAAAAACACGAGGAGCTATTATTATGAAAATCTTTCGATGATACCGGATGAGCGGAAATACGAGGTATATGATATAGTGAGCGGGAAGCTAATATGCATGCTGGATGAACGATTTGTGCTGAATTTTGCGGCTCCTGATGCTTTGTTTGTTGCAAAAGGCGAGACATGGCGAATAGTAGATTTGGATGTGGAGGAAGGAGGAGAGCGAATAAAAGTGGAGCCGGGAGTGAAAAAGGAGGGTGAGATACCGAATTGGGAAGGCGAGGAAATACCTGTTCCTTTTGAGATTGCGCAGGAAGTGGGCAATTTAAGGGATAAAATCGCTTCTTTTATCGCTTCGAACGGTAAGATTCTGGATTTAGAGGAAGTGCTGGGGCAGGAATATGGCATGAATTCCGATTGCTTTAAGACGCTCATAGAATTAATAAAAAGGCAAATTGAGGAAGGATATCCGGTGCCAACGGCGAAGGAGGTGGTTGTGGAAACGGGTGAAGACGAAAAAGAGGTGGTAATAAACGCATGCTTTGGGCATCTTGTAAACGAGACGTTTGGGAGGCTAATAATAGCTCTACTCGGCGCAAGGCTCGGCACGGATATTTCCTTAGAAATAGACCCTTATCGGATAAAACTGAAATCCGGGAGAAGGATGGGTAAAGAAGCATTGAAGCAGACGTTACACTCAATCGAGCCTGAATTTGTCCGGTTGATAATAGAGAAAACACTGAAGAACTCCTTTTTGTTTAAATGGGAGCTGTTGAACGTGGCGAAAAGATTCGGTGCGCTGCGTAGGGACTTTGATAAAACACAGATTTCCGCAGATAAGCTGGTAAAAATATTCTCCGGGACGCCGATATACGAAGAGACGATAAACGAGATTTTCAGTGATAAGCTGGATGTGGAACGGATGGAAGAGGTAGTGAGGAAGATAAAATCTGGCGAGATAAAAGTCTGTTTTTCCTCGCACGGGCTGAGTCCTATGGGCGTCTCCGGGTATCTGGGGTGGCGGGACGTTTTAGCAACGGAGAGAGACGAGGGGTTGATTATAGATGCGCTCAGGAATAGAATAATGAACGACCGCGTGATTTTATTTTGTGTGAATTGCAAGAGGTGGGAATCGCTCAGGCGTGTGAAGACGATTATTGAACTCGAAGCGGAATCGCTTGTTTGTCCGTTTTGCAATTCGGGGTTGATTGCGGCGTTAAAACCGTGGGAGAAGGAGGAAATCAAGATTGTGACAAGGAGTAGCGTAAGTCTTAAGGATAAAGAGCGTGTGAAAAGGGTGTATCGGAATGCAAATCTGGTTTTGTCGCATGGTGTTCTCGCGGTGATTGCACTTGCAGCGCGTGGTATAGGTCCTGAAGTGGCATCAAGAATAATAAAGAGGTCTAAGGATACAGATGATGAGCATAAGTTTTATCGTTATATATTGGGGGAGGAGCGGAAATATACGAGGACGAAGAGGTTTTGGGAATAGTTGAGAAAGGTTTCATTTCATTCTCCTTTCCTTTATAGAGTTTTCCAGAGCTTTCAGCATCCTGCTCTTTCCTTTTAAATCATCTATCAGCTTCTCAAATTTTCTAATATCTATGTTTATCTCCTTATGTAACCGTTCACCATCATCAGGTAAATTATACCCCTTTATATCTATTTCTGCATCCTTTGTGGCTTTTAACACCCATTCTTCCAATCGTGGGCAAAGAATAATTAAATCGTTGTTCTTAGAGTTATCACGCAATACCCTAAACCCATGATCATTCGATAACTCCTCATTCACCTGCAATTTTTTCAAATAAGGGGGTTGGACGCTGAACGGATCTTCATCTACCATTCCCTTCCAATTTTTTCGCTTTTCCAATTGCTTACAAACCTCAGGCTTCCCTCCTAAATGGATAATCTGCTTCTTTGATAATCCTAATGTTTTTAATAGGGCAGAATCCGGTTTGCACTCAGTATAGATCATTCCTGCACTTCCAAGAATCTTTCGATATTGAAAAAGACATCCACCCCAAAATCCATTATTTCTTCTAATTCTTTCTCGCTCATGAGTTTTACTTTCGTTTGGTAATTTTCAAAATAGGTTATAAAAATAGCCACTTCATCTTTGCGAGCTTTTTCGAGGATTGAAAGGAGGAGATAAGGATTGTGCGTTGAAATAAAATACTGATTGTTGTTCTTATCCAATGCGATTCTCTCGGCGAGAAATTTCGTGTAATAAGGGAAAGCATGGGATTCTGGTTCTTCAAATGCAATTACAGAGTTTTTGTTCGTTTCAATCGCCACAAGGTGAAAGATAACTCTCTGGAGCGTATCAGAAACTAAGGAATAGGGATGGGAGATTATTATGTCCTCAAGCTCCTTTTGCACTTCTATTTTATTCTCCTGGGGCCTAAGAACAACTCTAAGTCCGCATGTTTCAAATAGTTGCCCCATTAGTCTCTTTAGGTTTTTATGAGTTAAGATGAGAGCTAAGAGGTTAGCAGCAGAAGGAGGAAGCAGAAATTCCGATTCAAGACTGGAGAAAGATCCCCTTACTTCAAACTTATAATACTTAAAAGGCATGAGTTCATCCAAAACCGTCCCACCCACTAACCCACCTTCATAACTGCATTGGAAAGCCTCTTGATTATTATAAGAGCCTACAAATCGTCCTTCTCGAAATTCTAGGAGAAAGACATTTTGATCAACCCGTATTTTTATCTTATCCTCTAAGTTATCATCGAAAAACAGATTGCTCATGGTCTCAAATCTGACAAATTGTTTAAGTTCTTCGAAATAACGTTTATAATAGGAGTGCGATAACAATCCCAATGACTCTAAAATATTTGATTTTCCCGTATTTGGTTCGCCTATAAAGAGATTTATCCTCTTGCAATCCATTTTCAGGTGCTTTATTGACTTAAAGTTCTCAATCTCCAGATTCTTTATCATTCAAACCTCCTCCTTTATGGTTTTCTCTCTCTTTTCTTTTTAAAATATTCTATGCACATCCCAAGCAATTGATTATATAACTCTTCTTCATCAGTAACACACCACTCTTTTCCTTCCTCCTCATCCCAAAAATAGATTTTTTCATCATCCCATCCGTGTAATATCCATTTTATATTTCCGTATTTCATTCAAACAACCTCCTTTAATTGTTTGTTTCACATCACTTATTAACTTTCCTTTCACTTAAATTATCTTCGACAACAAGACTGAGCAAGAAGCGAGTTTAGAATGCAACTCTTCCCAATCGGGTAAATACGCGGATAACAAAACCTTAAAAGTTTTTCCGTGATTTGGCACTATCAGATGCAACAATTCGTGAAGGATAGCATATTCAACGATTTCCCGTGGTAACCGTGTTAATTCGCTATTGATGGTTAGATTACCTTTTGAAGAGCATGAACACCATTTATTCCTCATTTTCCTTATCTGTATCCGATTTGGTTTCACTTTTAATTTTTCTTGCCACGCATCAACAATTTCCACTAAATCTCTTTTGTTTAATGGCTGAGCGATTGCAAACCGCTTTTCATTCTCAATTTCTGCCAATCCCCTTTGTTTTTCAATCTTTACCTCCATTATCTCCCTCCAACTAATATCCTGTGCATTTTGAGGATATTATCCACCATCTCGCTTAACTTACGAGTGATATAAGGCGTGTCTTCTTCTATTGCTCCCGCTTTTTGAGGTTGCAGCAACCTGTAAAGGCTCATTCTCAATTCCCGTTCAATCTTTTCATTATAGAGCCATTCTTGGCGTTTCTCTATCCCACTGTAAATCCGTTTTGCCATCACATCTGGATTATCCACGCCGTAACTTCTGAGAATCCAAAATATACTGAACTCTTCTTTACTGAGCCCTGATTCTTCCTGTTCTTCTTTTGATGCTGCAATCTCTTCTGCTAATTTTGCCAGATCGTTAAGTGCGGATTCGACACTTCTTTGCCGTTCTCTTAATTGGTTAATGATTTCTTCGATTTTATCCGAGATGGAAATCAAAAATGGCTGTCCCTCTTTGTTCTCATCTATGTAAATGACCAGACTTCGGTGTAAATTAGAGATTTTCACCCTTTCGGATAACTTGTCTGCTTTTACCAAATTTGCTATGTCTTTGTTAATTTCATACACAGGCAGCGAGTCCGCTATGTTTCTCAGTTCTACGCTGCTTTTTATCAACTCCTCTGTTTTCTTGAGTATCTCTCGATGTATTCTTTTTCTCTCTGCTTCGGGATTAAATGTGTTGTAAATGATCTTGTAAACTTGAAGGAGCAACTGGTAGTCCTCTATATAATCGCGGAGGAATTCATCGGGCGAAAGAATCTCATATAGTTCCTGGATTTGTTTGAATACCTTTATAAATCCGGTTCTTCTTTCTTCATCAAAGAAGTAGTCTATGATGTTGGTTACTCTCTTTTTCTCATCTTCAATATCTGCCTGGCTAAGAATCTCTTTCGCTTGCTCCATCAAATCCTCAAATCGCTTTTTTAACAGCTCAATATCGAGTAATCCTCTGCTAACATCCTTTGAATCGAAAGCAAGTGCTCTCTGTAGATTTTCAAAAATGCCGATATAATCCACAACCACGCCGCATGTTTTCGCTTCATAAGGTCTATTTACTCGTGCAATAGCCTGGAGCAGGGTATGGTCTTTAAGTGGTTTATCCAGATACATCGCATAAAGTACTGGAGCGTCATAGCCGGTTAGCAGCTTCTCTGTAACAATTAAGACCTTTGGCATTTCCTCTGGCGACTTAAAAGCCTTTCTTATGGTTTTCTCCCCATCCTCGCTGATGTGATATTTTCTTAAAAGTTCCTTGTCCCTATGGTCGCCTGTATAAACCACTTTCGTGTATTCAGGAGGGAGATACTTGTCTATTGCCTCTTTATACATTGCACATGCTTCTCTGTCCACAGCGACGATGAAAGCTTTAAAGCCTAAAGGTTCGATAAATTTACTGTAATGCTCAGCGATGTGCTTTGCGATTTTGTCTATTCTGTCGTAGGATTTCAAAACCGCCTTTAACTTCTTTGCCCTCTCTATAATCCTGTTTACACCCTCTATGCTTGCCACACCTTCTTCCTCCACGACTTTAAAGAATTCTTCTTCAAGCGTGTTTTCATCAACGTGCAAATCCGTTGGAGTAAGAGTATAATAAAGCGGCACCGTTGTTTTATCCTCTATGGACTCATCTATGGAATATTTATCGAGATAGGGTTCTTCTGGATAGCCAAAAGTGACAAAAGTTCCTCTTCCTATTTTACTACGGTCAATGGGTGTGCCAGTAAATCCAAAATAAACGGCGTTGGGCAAAGCACCGTGCATATAGTTGCCAAGGTCTCCTTCCTGGCTACGATGCGCTTCGTCTATGAGAATGATAATGTTCTTTCTTTCGTTTATGTGCCGGGGTATTCCTTCAAACTTGTGGATGATGGTAATGATAAGCCCTCGGTAGTCAGAAGCGAGAAGTTCTCGCAAATGCTCTTTACTCTCAGCACGAACAACATTTGGGAATCCAAAAGCCTCAAAATTCTGATATATTTGAGATTCAAGTTCGATTCTATCAACAACCACTAATATAGTGGGATTTTCCAGCTCGGGTGCTTCTCTCAGCTTCTTTGCAGAAACAATCATTGTCAGCGTTTTGTAAGCGCCCTGAGTATGCCAGATAAGCCCTTTGTTTTTCTCCGTAGCCAAAACTCTCTCTAAGATTTTATTTATCGTTCTTCGCTGATGCTGCTTTAAAATGTATTTCTTAACCTCGTCATCAATACTTAAAGATACGGTATAATCCTCCAGAGTACTTAATACTTCCCCAGAGTCAAGAAAAGTCTTTATTTGATTCTCAAGTTTATAGCCATTCTCAGTCTTCCACCGGTAGAATGTCTTGGATTCGTATTTCCATGTAGGACCGTAATAAAGCCTTATGCCATCGGAAGTTGCATAGAATTGGAGGTATTTGAAAAGTTCAGGTAAATCTTTGTTATAGATTTTTAGTTGCGAAAAAGCCGCTTCTTCTGCCTCTTCTACCACCGGGCTTTTTGTTTCTATAATCACGATTGGCAAGCCGTTAAGGAAAAGAACAATATCCGCTCTTCTCTTAGTCTTGTCCTCGAACCAGAACTCTTTTGTAATGCTGAAACTGTTATTTCCTGGATTATTGTAGTCCACAAGCTTAATGTTTCTTTCCCTTCGCTCTTTCTCTACATAGACCGTCTTTTGTCCTCTCAAGTAACTCAAAAATTCTTCGTTACCTTGAAGATTCGCAGGTAATAATTTTAGCCTTCTCAGGATTTCATCAACGTTTTCATCTGTGATTATTCCTCTGTTGAGTTCTTTAAGTTTTTCTTTAACGATTGGGATTAGAAGCGGTTCTTTAATATCGTATGCTCTCAGGTTCTGGATGTCGTTAGGTGGTAAGTATTCCCAGCCGATGGATTGGAGATAATCAATTATTCTGTCCTGTACATCTGTTCTTTCGGATATTAGCTTCATATCTCATGAAATTTTCCCAAACTCTTTCTTGGTGAGGTTGAATACGGTATCCATGAGGTGATAGTAATCTTGCATTTTCTCGTATATGCTTTCAGCAACCTCTTCTACATAAGTATGAGAAGTTAGGTTTCTATCATCTGTCATCTCAAGGCATGTAATGGCTTGTTCCTCATTTAGAAGACCAACACTCAAAGCCTCTCTGAAGCATGATTTTGGCGAATTGCACTCAATCCCCTCGTGGTTATACAAATATTCTTTCACCAGTTTCCAGAAAATTTCAAATGTATATTCAAATCTCTGGATAGTGGCATCTCTTACTATTACCGAGTATGGTTCTCTCAGTATCTCTCGCAAAGTTTCCAACGCCTTTTCTGCTCCCTCTAATCTTCTTCTCAACTTTTCCATAATATTCCCTCCTTCAGTGCTTTTTCCTTGAATTCTCTGGATGCTTGAGAGAGGTCAACTATATCCACTTTATAAGGTATGTTTGAGTTCTCCATTTTTTCTCTTAGCAGAATAAGTTTTTTCTTGTTTATCTTGCCCCGGGGAAGTATTCCTATGTCTATGTCCGAGGTTTTAATGTAGTCCCCTCTTGCCCTCGAGCCAAATAAGACTATTTTTACGTCACTGTCTTTAAAAGCGTCCTTTATCACATCTTCAAGCAGTTTTAATGCTTTTTCATATACGACAGGGTTCATTGCTTCTCGTTTATATTTCTATTTTATTAGCATTTTTAGTTTCCACAAAAACATAAACCACTTCATTTTTTATAGGTTCCCATTTATCAGAGGCCATGGCATGCCTTTTAGATGCAAGGTGGGGTTTTATGTTGAGTGTTTCCCTCAGATAATCTTCTAAATCATTCATAAGCCCAATATATTCAAAACCACCAAGTTCCATCTCGTTCTCAAACTCCGCAAGAATATCAATATCGCTCCCCTCCTTTTGCTCACTCCTCACGTAAGAACCAAATATGCCAAGCTCTTTGACCTTATATCTCCTTCGCAACTCCTCTTTATGCGCATTTAATATGTTTTTTATCTCTTCCAGACTTTTCATTCTTGCATCTCCAGTTCCTTCAAAATTTTTTCAAATGGAGGATATTCAATATTGCCTGAAAACTTTTATCCATCTTCCACCTCGTTGGATGGTATCCCGCGAATTCCAATCGAAACCAACCATATCTTTTACCTTGAAAGGCGTTTCTTCCATTTTCTCTTGCCCTCACGTTTTTCAGATTTTACCTTCTTTCATTTTCTCTTGCCAAACAAACTCTGTATCAAACTTTGCTTATCTATCTCTAAATGACCAGAGACATCTGACAGAATTTTAATTTCTCTGAGAATCTTTTCGCTGAGCCCCATGATTGTTAAGCCAACTAATTCTTTGGTTTCTGGATGTACGCGGGCAATTATTCCTCCTCCTATGTCAAAGCCTTCCGCAGGCTTTGGCTCTCCGATAGAGATGTAAAGCACATCTGCTTTATCATCGTATTCCCAATTCAGATTTTCCCGCTTCTCAAGTATTTTTAAGGTTTCCATAGCGTCACCCTTCTTTTGGACGGTTTACCTGTCAAATATGCGGTTATTACAAAACCTTCTTTTTCAGTAAATTCTTTATACGCAACTATTAAATACTTTTCTGTTAATGGGAAGACAACCGAATAGGCACTCTATTCTTTGATAATACAACTATCATATTTCCTCCTTATTCAACCTAATTTCTCCACTCATCAATTTATGAAGCATGGTTTTGAAAAGCTCTTTGAGCGGGGTTTTTCTTCTCTCTTCTATTTCTATCTTTTTATCCACGGTGCTCAAGATGTGTGCGATTTGTTGCTGTTCGGGGAGAGGGGGGAGGGGGATTAAGGTATTTTCTACGGCTTCTTTTGGGACTCTTTTTCTTCCTGTTGTCCCTTGCATTTTACCAGCTATTGCTTCTCTAACGTCCGATTTGATTAGGAAATAAAATAGGAACAGTTTATCTAATAGAATATTTCTTGGTTTTAAAGGGTAAACCTCTGTTGTGGCAAAAGCGAAATCGTAAGGGATGTTTTCAACAATACCCTGTTTTCCATTTTCAAAGGAAGGGGTTATTTTAGCTAAAAGAATATCTCCCTTCTCGCAATAAACTCCACTCGTAATTTCATCTGAACTTTTTAGAAGGTAGTCATTTATGCGGAGTTTTTCAATAGGAATCGTCTCCATAGGGATAAAAGGAATTTCTTTGAATTCTGACAGGTTAAGTGTTCTCGGCTTTTTTGTAAAATCCACTACATCCCCCAATCTCATCACATCCCAACTCTTTGGCACTCGCCCTATCTCAGTCTCTTTCTGCTCTTCTCCGTTCAGCCCTTCGGTGAATAACTTATGCATGAGCGATTTTTTGAGTTTTCTTGTTGCGGTTATGATTTTATCCTGATGCTCTATTGCTCGCTGGATGGTGCTTAAAATTCTGGCGATTTTTTGTTGTTCAGGAAGAGGAGGGAGAGGGATTTTGAGATTTTGAAGCACGGATTTACCTACAGCTTTAAATGTAGTGCCTCCTCCTTCATCTTCTAATCTTCCCTTCGATATTTTCATGTAACAAAGCAAATAAAAATGGTCTAAATTGTCTTTTGGTCTGATTGCAGCCAATCCCCTTCCTATACAACACTCAAAAGGAGCCATATTAACGTCTCCGACGGGTGCTCTAACAGATACTAAGATGTCTTTTTCTTTTGCTATTTTTATCGGCTCTAAACACCACTTAATTGGTGTTGGGTAATTTTCGCCAAATTCAGCTTTTCCTTGAAAGAATGGCAATCCAATACCCTCTTTGTTGTATGTTCTTGATGGTGGAGATTGCCCCATTATAATATCTGCAACATCTTCATCCCCCAACCTCACCACTTCCCAATCTTCAGGGATTGAGCCGATTTCTGTTTGCTTGAATTTTGTATGATTATTTTTCATCATTTGTTCGATTGTCTTTAATATATTCTACCCATCCAATAGGCAAAGGTTCGCATTGCCAATTTAATACTTTATACACACCTAAAGAATCTTCCGCTATTTGACTTATTATCTTCCAAAAATATTCATCTACCCGGGAAGGGTATATTTCCCCCTTAATTCTCCTTCTCCACTTCTCTCGTGATTCCTTTGATAGCTCGGTCCACCAACAATCTACACTAATATGATAAATCCGATAAACAATTCTCCACATATCTAATTCTGGCTGTGGGTCTTCATAATCACCGGCTCTTAAGGGATCATGGTCTTTCAACCGATGTCTAACGCCTGGCATCTTTTGAGAATATTCATCCATCTGCTTATCTACGGAAACCAAAGGATAACCACATCTCCCAAATGCCATTTTCCAAAGTTTTTTATGTAATCTACTATCGGGCATATTTTACCACTCCTCACTCCTCAGGGATTACGCCGATTTCTGCTTGTTTGAAGCCCTCGGGAATTTCTTTATTGCTCATATAAATCCCCTTCCAATAGCGAAACACCTACTGGGTTTTCTAATGCCATTTCTTTGATGAATTCAACCTCAGAATTGTCAAGATATTTCCATAATGAAAATTTATCAAGTAAATACGCAAACACTTGGAAAAATACCCATCTGAACCTGTAATCATCTGAATAATAAAATGGAAAATGAATAAAATTGTTCCGCAATGAATTAATAAGCTCTAAGGAGTCGTTAAGCTCTTTAATTTTACTTTCATTAGACTCTTTTTTACGGCCTTTTAGTAATTTTATAAGTCGATTTTTTAAATTTCCTAATGTTCTATTTTTTAGTTCTATACCTAAGTACTCATTGGGATTGTCAAAAAATAAAATTATCTTAACCAGTCCTTCAGCAAGAACGCCAAGAAAAACATATCCAAGAGGAGTGCCAAATTGAAACTCACGTCTATCTTCTTCAAATAGTTTTTTGTAAAAATTGAATATATATCTCCATTGTTCAAATAGATCTATCCTATAACTATCTAACTTTTCAGGTTCTTTTATAATTTCCATTAATCTGCACTCAGATTCTTTTGGGTGCATAAACTTTATTTCATCCAAGCTCTTCAGAAGTGGTTGATTTTTCATAGCTTAAACCCCATATCCCTGAGAATGGCATCAAGTTCCTTATCTATCTCCTTCCTCTCCTCTTCCACCTGCTCAAGCTCCACCAGAACCTCATCCACTGGCAAATACTCCTCCTTCTCACCCGTTGCCACATACCTTAAAGGACTTAAATTGTAGTCGTTCCTCGCTGCCTCTTCATTCGTTATTATCTTGCTAAACCCATCAACTTCCTCCCAGTTCTTATAAACGTCCCCAATTCTCTTTATGTTCTCATCAGTCAAATAATTCTTCGGTCTTCCTTTCGCAAATTCCTTCGAGGCATTTATCAGTAAAATCTCACCTTTATGTGGTTTGCCCTTGTTTATCACTATGATATTACCCGGTGCAGTAGTGTTATAGAAAAGATTATCGGTAAGAAGTATAACCGCTTCAACATAATCATTCTCCACAAACCTCTTCCTTATCTCTTTCTCCCTGTTGCTTCCCGTATTGCCGCTTCCCCTTGACACGACTCCCGTGTCTATAACCACAACAAGCTTCCCTTTCTCATTCAGCGAAGCGA